>NZ_JBIMLI010000111.1:0-17517 GCF_051859755.1 Limnospira sp. | reverse complement strand
GCTCGTTCATCCCCGGTTAATAACAAATTACCCTGGCTATCCCACCAGCGCAGCCAAGGCAATTCTAGGTTGCCATACTGTCCGAGCCAAATGCCTAATTCTACACCCATGGGGTGAATGGGATAGTGACCTCTTTCATTCGCGGCCACTAACTCATAGTGATTTTCCATTAGGTGATAGACTTCTACACTGGCTTTCCGTACCTCATAGATAGCATAGAAAGGGGGGCGGATGATTTGTTCATATACCCAAAATTTACCGGGTTTTTGACGTTCTCCAGAAATTTGATATAAGGGAGTGCGATCGCGTTCTTCTGAACCGTCTCCCGACACAAATTCTATGGCAATTAAAGGGGGGATATATTCCTGCCATAATACATAGGAACGTCTCACCCTACCATCAAGAGTTGGGGGAACGTTGGGAACATAAAACCAGTCTGGACATTCCGCCCCCCGTTCTAGGGGTTCTGTTAATCGCCAATAGATACCAGAATCTTGACCTATGGCATATTGCTGGTCTGGGTGTAGACTATCTAGTGTTGATAGAATGGAATCAGTCAATAAGATACTTTGGGGATGCTCCTGAAAGTTTTTCACGAAAGTGCCATCGGAGTCGGGGAGTTGAGTATGGTCGGGAAGGGTAGTAATTCCCAGTTCTGATGATGGGGCGATGGTCATAGTCAGTAGTTTCTCATCGCAGGTGATGGCAGATAGTATAGCATTTGGCTAAATTTGATGGTCTACACCTATTGTGAAACACTGTTAAAACCAACATCGTCGCCTTTAAAGAATAATAGGGGTTGACAAAGGGAGGAGCGATCGCCTAGATTAAACCTGTGGGGGTTTCATGGCTATACTCATGACGAAAAAATCAACACGCCAAGGGAGAAGGGAGGACTGACCCAGGAAATAATCAGGAAGGTCCCGAAATCAGTTAATCTTGAAGATGATTATTGCCAGACCGATAGCACATAACCCATGATTGAAGTTGAGAATCTGTGCAAAATTTATGGCACAACCCCAGCCATTGAGGATGTATCCTTTTCTGTGAAAGCGGGGGAAATCTTAGGGTTTTTGGGACCCAATGGCGCAGGAAAGACTACCACCCTGCGTATTTTATCAGGCTATTTACCAGCCACAAATGGAACAGCTAGAATTGCTGGGTATGAAGTCCACGAACAATCAATGGCGGTGCGGGAGAGAATTGGCTACCTGCCGGAAACACCCCCATTATACCCTGATATGACGGTTGAGGGTTTTCTGCATTTTGTGGCGCGAATTAAACGGGTGGCGGCGGGCGATCGCCCTTTACGAGTACAAGCGGCTATGGAACGCTGCGGTATATTGGATCGCCGCCAGAGTCTCATTCGTAAACTATCTAAAGGCTATCGTCAGCGGGTGGGAATAGCCCAGGCGATCGTGCATGACCCACCTGTGATAGTGTTAGATGAGCCGACAGTGGGGTTAGATCCGCGCCAAATTATTGAAGTGCGGAATTTAATCAAGAGTCTAGCCGGAGACCATACGATTATCCTGTCTACCCATATTTTACCTGAAGTTAGCATGACCTGTAGCCAGGTGGTAATTATCAATAAGGGTCAAATTGTAGCGACGGGAACCCCCGATAATCTGATGGAGAAGTTGACGGCGGGTGCAGGGTATGAGATAGAAGTAGAGGGAGAAATCGAGGAGGAAACCCTAAACTCGCTGTTAGCAGTTCCTGGAGTGAAAATAGTTGACCTATTAACAACATCTCCCACGGAACCACACCAGCGGTTACAGGTCGTTTGTGAAAATAACAGGGAACCCGGACCTGAGCTGATAGCCGCCTGTGTGACTGAGGGGATAAAAGTTTATGAAATGCGGCGCACTCGTGCTAGTTTAGAGGATGTTTTCCTAACTCTAACCGCCCAAGAAGAAGCGACGATCGCCCGATCGCCTTCTGAGGATAAACCCGATTCTCAGGACATAGCCAAAGACCAGCTAGAAGAAGACCAGCTAGAAGAAGACACAGAAGAAACAGTTGAGAATTAATAACTGATGATGGCTCCGGTTCTGCTTAAACTAATAGGAAACTATGCTAGTCGTTTTTAGTAATATCATCGCCATATATCGCAAAGAACTCCAGGGGTATTTTGCCTCTCCGTTGGCTTATGCGATCGCCGGAATTTTTTGGCTACTAACGGGATACTTTTTTATAGCTATTCTGTTAGGGCCAGAGGGACTGATTCAACAAGTAGCTTTGAGAGATCAAATGGGTTTAACGGAACCCCCCATTGATTTATCATTTGAGTTTCTGCAAGTATTTCTGAGGCTTATGGGAACCATATCTCTGTTTGTGCTGCCCATGTTATCAATGGGATTATATGCAGAAGAACGCAAACGAGGAACCCTAGAACTGTTGGCGACTTCTCCAATTACTAACTGGGGAGTAGCTACGGGAAAATTACTAGGAGTTCTCACCTTCTATAGTACCATGATTTTGCCACTGTTTGTGCTACAGGCGATCGCCCTCAGTGTGTCTAGCCCTCCCATGTCTCCAGGAATTATGATAGTATCTCATCTGGGGTTAATTTCACTGGCTGCTGGTGTGTTATCCCTGGGAATGTTTATTTCTTCCCTAACAGATAGCACCTTACTTTCGGCGATCGGTACTTTTGCCTTGGTGCTATTTTTATGGGTTGTGGATATCATTGGTCAAGCGGTAGGAGGACCCCTAGGAGATGCCCTCACCCATTTATCATTAATCTCTAATTATACTAATTTAGTACAAGGGGTTATTGAGATTAGGAGTTTGGTCTTGTTTGGCAGTTATGTAGTGTTAGGGGTGTTTCTCACCGCCCAGTCTATTGATGCGTTTCGCTTCCAGCGTTCGTAAAAGGTTTTATGAAAAAAAATCGAATTATTTGGCAACTCTTTAAATACTCATTTTGGCTAGGTCCCATGATTGCGATCGCTGGTTTATCAGCGGGTTTCGTATCAGGAATTTGGCAACCAGTTCCCCTAGCATTAATCATCGCTGGGGTGGTAATTATCGGGGTGTGGTTAGTATTAAAAGGTGATTTGGAAACTGACCCGCAACAAAAACGACTAGGTAATCGTCGGTCTACTCAAGCCGGGACTAACGCCCTATTGGCAACAGTTTCCGTGATGGTAATTCTCACCTCTATTAATATTATTGCAGTGCGGAACCCAGTTCGCATTGACTTAACCGAAAACCAACAATTTACCCTCGCCCCCCAAACCCAAACTATACTGACCAACCTCCCTGAACCTTTAAAGGTTTGGGTATTTGACCCGACCCAAAATCCTCAAACTCAATCATTATTAGACCGCTACCGAGAAAAAAACCCAGCCTTATTTAGTTACGAGTTTATTGATCCACAAATGCAGCCGGGTATAGCCCAAGAATTGGGGGTGAGAAATTTTGGTGAAATTCATCTGGAAGCAGGAAACCGTCGCCAACTTATTCGCCGGGAAGGAAGACAACCACTAACGGAAGTTACATTAACTAATAGTATTGAACAAATTTTTAGCGATCGCACTTCCCAAATTTATTTCCTCCAAGGTCACGGACAAAGACCACTTCAAGCCGGACAAGGAGGCTTTCAACAGGCTGTTGATAGTTTAAAAGAAAGAAACTTTATTGTTGAACCTCTGCTACTAGCAGGAGCTACAGGAATTCCTGAAAATGCAGATGTGATTGTCGTAGCAGGTCCCCAACAAAGGCTATTTGAAGGGGAAGTTAACGCCTTAATTGATTTCCTTGACAATGGCGGCGGTTTACTGTTAATGCTAGACCCGAAAACTGACCCAGGGCTAGATGATTTATTGGATAAATGGGGAGTAAAATTAGACGATCGCATTGCTATTGACGCAACAGGTAGCGGTCGATTAGTGGGTTTGGGTCCCACGGTTCCCATTGTCCGCGAATATGGCGATCATCCTATTACTAGAGATTTTGGTAATAATATATCTCTGTTTCCGTCAGCGCGTCCTGTGGAAACTCGCCCCGTAGACGGAATTACTGAAACTCCCATAATTTGGACAGATAGACAAAGTTGGGCGGAAAGTAATTTAGTAGAGGGAAGATTAGAATTTAACCCGGAAACCGATCGCGAAGGCCCTCTATCTTTGGGGGTCGCTTTAACCAGAGTTTTGAACCAGCAAGAAACTCCCACGGGGGAAACTACCGAAGCAGAAGAAACCACAGAAACTCCCACCCCGGAAACTACAGACACGGCGGAAACTACCGAAACTGAGGAAACCTCAGAAACTCCCACCCCAGAAACTACAGACACGGCGGAAACTATCGAAGCAGAAGAAACCACAGAAACTCCCACCCCAGAAACTACAGACACGGCGGAAACTACCGAAACTGAGGAAACCACAGAAACTCCCACCCCGGAAACTACAGACACGGCGGAAACTACCGAAACTGAGGAAACCTCAGCAATTCGTCAAGAAGCCAGACTGGTAGTATTAGGAAACTCTCAATTTGCGACTGATGGCTGGCTTGAGCAACAACTCAATAGGGATATATTTGTGAATACTATTGTTTGGCTGAGTCAACCAGACCAAGAAGTGTTATCTATCGGGGTTAAACCGGTTACCAGTCGTCGGATTTTGATGACTCCCCCATTAGGTCGATTGTTAAGTTGGATGGCGTTAGTGATTTTCCCGCTAATTGGATTTGCTGTATCAGCTTTCCTCTGGTGGCGGCGACGATAAGATAGCATTTCTTTGGAGGTTTAGTTATGAAATTGCAGCAATCAACCCGGATTTTAATGATTATTGCTTTGGTATTAGCGGGTGGTGTTTATGTGGTGGAAATTCGCGGAAAGTCTCAACAGCAACAAGTCCAAGCTAGACAAGATCGGATTTTTGATATTTCTCAAGATGAGATCCAATCTCTGATTATAGAAACAGGCGATCGCACTTTAAAAATTGAACGGGTTGGGGAAGATGAAACTGATGCAATCACCCCTTGGAAAATGCTTGAACCTATGGAATATCCCGCTAATATTGCTAGGGTGAATGCCGTTTTAAATCAACTGGTAAATACCCAGAGGATTGCATCGAATCCTAACTCCGGTATTAGTAAATTAACCATTTCTAAATCACAATTAGAGGATTATGGATTGGTTGATCCTCAAGAGTCGATCCAAATTCAACTACGAGATGAAACTACTCATCGCCTGGTTTTGGGTAAGTCGGATTTTAGTGGTGATGCAATTTATGCAATGACCAATCCTCCCGAAACTTTACCCGAAAATATCTCGATTTTAGTGATTTCTAAGACCGCGCGAGATGCTATTAGTCACCCCCTAGATGAGTGGATTATGGCTAGAGATGCGGAAGATTTATTATCCCCAGAAACTCCAGAAACTCCCACCGAAACTCCCACCGAAATGGAGACAGAAGAAGTTGACACTCCAGAAACATAAAATCACTAGCCAACTAGATTAACTGTATTCAATTAATTATGGTGATTAGATAGGTTGGTAATTAGATTGGTTAAACCGAGATTAGGGTTTTCTAGGAGTTGATCCAATTCAGCGATCGCCATTTCAGCGCGTTGAGTGTTTAAAATCATTTTGCGGGTAACTTCGTCTTCTTTATGAGCGATATCTTTCAGGTTATTAATATGAACTTTAAAATGACTAGAAACATTATTCATTTGTTGACTTAAATCAAGAGTTTGTTTAACCAGTCGATTCATTTCTAGGTTAATTTTACTTAAAACTGTTTGATTAGTCGAACTTTGTTGATAAGTTAAAACCGAAGCCTGTACCGAGAGATATCGGACTTTTTGGACAATTTCCGCCATAATTGTCGAAGCGGAATTAATAGTTTCCAAATCCCTAGAAATATTTTTAATCACTGACTCTAAATCTTCCGAATTTTTATGAATAGAATTAGCGCCGATAAAAATTGCATGAAATTCGCGATGACTTTCCTTAGAAACCAGCCGACCAGTCTGGACAATTTCTTGATAAATTTTGAGGATTTTTTGATAATGTTGATTAATGGCATTTTCCCTTTCTATAAAACGACTTTGATATAGCTTTTTCATAATATTTTTCTCAATATTGAGATTATGATTCGCCTCATTAATCCGTTGTTTTTCCTGATTTAACAGATTAAAATACTTCTGTTTCGTCTGTTCTTGCTGTTGAAGGATTTGACGAGATTTTTGTAAAATTACTGTTTGGGATTGACACAGAATCCGAAAATCTATCAACCCAAATTCATGGTCACTCCAGATAATCACAATCGGTTCATAAATCAGATTGACAGACCGATTCATCGCCAGTTGTACCGCTTCATTAATGAGAGTATCTGATGACAACATCAGGGGAGGAATCCGGGTAAAATCTAAAATTTTCTGAATCGGATTGTTGCTGTAAATTTCCTCCCAATTAGGTAAATGTATTTTTGCTAAAAATTTGCTGCGAGAAATCATCCCGATCAATTCGGAATCGTCGATAATTAATACCCCTGGTAGTTCGGGATTTTGGTAGAGTTCTTTCGCTACAATGTCGGCTCTAGTTACCCAACTAACCTGATAATTATGGCATGGTAGGTCGGCGATAGTTGAGTTAAGAGTGAGGGGTAATTGCTGAGTCATAAGGTTATATTTTTTAGACAAATACAATCAAACCATGTCCCAGCGGTCATCGCTATGGGAGATAGGCTTAATGGTTGAGGTCAAAAAAGTAGATCACCCTACCAGAGAATATGATAGCCACTACCACAAAAATATTAAAATAATCTGGCAACAAGTTTGACCCTGAAAACGCCTACATCAGCCACATGGAGAGACCAAAACCCTGAATCGAACCCTGATCGGAGGCGCTATAAATGAGATAGAGTGGTTTGGTGCTATCTTTAAGAGTGTACAGCAAAAGTCTGTGTTTGGTTAAATCTGTGCGATCGCTATATTTACTAAGCCTGTGGATGATTCCCTAAATAAGCAACTGGAAAGAGAGCGACTTTTAAATCAAGTGACGACCCAGATTCGCCAGAGTCTTGACCTGTCGGTGATTTTGTCAACTGCAGTCCAACAGTTGCGGGAATTTTTGCAGGTTGATCGCCTGGTGATTTATCAGTTAAACAGCTATCAGGTCCAGACTGGTGATCATACTAAAGACCTATCTCCTGATGTAGATGAACCTGACCTAAATACCGAAATTCCCGTCCCTCAAGCCGATCGCCATGATCAGATTCATGGAAGTATTACCTATGAGGCTAAATCTTCCAATGCGATCGCCTCACTCCTAGACTGGGAAGAAGCCGATCGCTGCTTTGCTCAAGTTCCCGAATATCAACAATACTATCAAAAATCTATCATCCACTGCATCCCCAATATCAAACTCTACTATCAATCATCCCCCGAATTGTATTCAATTTTACAACAAAAGCAGGTGACGGCGCAACTGGTGGCTCCAATTTTAGTACAAAAACAGCTTTGGGGTATATTAATTGCTCATCAGTGTTTTAGCGATCGTCAATGGAAAGAAAGCGAGCAAAAATTTATTAGTAAAATCACTCAACATCTATCGATCGCTATCTATCAAGCCCAACTATACGCCCAAGTTCAGCAACAAAAACAAACCTTAGAAAGACGGGTGAAAGAACGCACCCAAGCGCTTCATGATGCCCTCTTAGCCGCTCAATGTGCCAACCGTGCTAAAAGTGAATTTTTAGCCACTATGAGTCATGAATTACGAACACCCTTAACCCATGTAATTGGGATTTCATCGACTTTATTAAGGTTATATAGTCAGCCGGATAATTTTCCAGCCCTACCCCTAGAAAAGCAAAAACATTATCTGCAAACTATTCACGATAGCGGCGAAAATTTACTGGCTTTGATTAATGATATTCTCGATTTGTCCCAAGTTGAATCCGGTAAAACCGTCCTAAAATTCAGCGAATTTTCCCTACAAAAACTCGCTCAACAATGTTTACATACTTTGCGAGATTTTGCTAAAGAAAAAGGAGTTAATGTCAACTTACAAATTAAGGTTGATCAAGACCTTTTTCGGGCAGACTATCGCCGGGTTAGACAAATTTTGCTCAACCTATTAAGCAATGCTATTAAGTTTACGCCTAAAGGTGGTCGCGTTACCCTCACAGTTTCCCGGAAAGACAAAACGGCTATCTTTCAAGTTAAAGATACTGGTATCGGCATTTCTAAGGAACAACAATCCCTATTATTTGAGAAGTTTCAACAATTAGATTCTCCCTACCGTCGCCAATATGGTGGGACGGGTTTAGGGTTGGCTTTGACTAAGCAATTGGTAGAGTTGCATGGGGGTAGCATTCAGTTTGAATCGGAAGTTGGCTTAGGTACTAAATTTACAGTCTACATCCCTATTCAACCTTTAATTAACAAAAGTAGTTCTAATTACAAAACCTCCCTACCTTCTATGTATACAGATACTCCTCAAGGTAGATTAGTCTTGATTGAAGATGATGAGGAAACTGCTACTTTAATCTGTGAATTACTCACAGCGGCTGGTTATCAAGTGGTATGGTTAATGGATGGTTTAACGGCTTTGGCAACTATTCAACTTCTCAAACCAGATGCAATTTTCATAGATTTACATATTTCTGGACAAGATGGTTATGATATTGTTCGTCATCTTAGGGAAGATGCCACTACCCAAAAAATTAAAATTGTTGCCCTTACTACCAACAGCGATGAACAGGAACAATCCTTACAATTCGGGGTTGATAAATGTTTGAATAAACCTATATTACCTAATCAACTACTTAATCAAGTTGAATCGTTAAACTTGGGGATGGGGACAAAGAATTATGATTAAATTGACTCAATAGATGTTATAATTTGATGAGGATGATTGGTATCTAAAAAATATCTATGTTAACCCTTCCGTCTGGCTTAATTGTATCTTGTCAAGCCCCCGTTGACTCTCCGTTACATGATCCGGAAATTATTGCAGCGATCGCCAAAACAGCAGTTAAACGGGGGGCGGTAGGGGTGCGAATTGATACCCCCGCCCATATCACGGCGGTGCGAAAACAGGTCGCTCAACCAATTATCGGGTTATGGAAACGACAATTTCCGGGGTTTTCTGTTTATATTACACCTCGGTTTGAAGAGGCGGCGGCGATCGCTCAAGCTGGGGCTGATATTATTGCTATTGATGCGACTTTAAGAAACCGCCCAGACGGGGAAACTGTGGCATCTTTAATCGCCCAAATTCATCAAAAATTAGGTAAACCAGTGATGGCTGATATAGATACTTTAGCCGCAGCCATAGCAGCCGTTGAAGCGGGGGCGGACTGTGTGGGAACCACTCTCTATGGCTACACAGAGGCGACTCAACACCTGTCACCCCCAGGTTTTGAACTTCTTAGTCAATTGGTTAAACAGCTTGATTGTCCGGTGATTTGCGAGGGGGGTATTAGTTCCCCCACTTTAGCTAAACAGGCGATCGCTTTAGGCGCTAATGCGATCGTCGTCGGTACGGCTATCACTGGTATTGATTACCTAGTACAGGGATTTCAAGAAGCTACTACTAATTCCTGATTTCTGGGAATCTCATAACTCATAAAATCATAGGCCATTTTGGTATGGGGAAAAATTGCCCTAGCTTCCTTTAACAAATCCTCCAAAACTATATCATTTCCCGGTGCATAGCGGGGGCTAAAATGCGTCATTAATAGAGTTTTGACTCCCGCAGCCAAAGCCACCTGCGCCGCCATTGTAGACGTAGAATGCAGTCGCTGAAATGCCATATCAGCATCAAGATGAGAAAATGTAGCCTCGTGTATGAGAACATCTGCACCTGTGGATAATTCGATCGCCCCCTCACACAAGACAGTATCCGTACAATAAACCAATTTACGGCCGATTTCCGGTTTTCCACAAAGAGCAGAACCGTTAATTTGACGACCATCTGGAAGGGTGACAATTTCCCCATTTTTCAGTTTACCATAAATCGGTCCGGGTGGAATCCCCAAGGCTTGAGCTTTTTCCACATAAAAACGTCCGGGGCGATCCTTTTCTTCGATCCGATATCCAAAGGCGGGAACTCGATGTTTGAGAGGTCCACAACGGACAATATATTCCTCGTCTTCGTAAATTATTCCAGGTTTAACGCGATGGACTTTTACCGGATAAGAAAAGTGGGTTTGAGAATAGCGAGTGCAGGATTTTAAGTAATCTTCTAATTCTGGGGGTCCGTAGATATCTATGCGGTTAGCATTTCCGGCTAAACCACAGGTAGCTAGTAATCCCATTAAACCAAAAATGTGATCACCGTGCATATGTGTGATAAAAATACGACTCAGTTGGCTGACTTTTAATTCACTACGCAAAAACTGATGTTGGGTTCCTTCTCCGCAGTCAAATAACCAAAGTTCTGCCCTTTGGGGAAGACGTAGGGCGATACTAGAAACATTTCGCGATCGCGTGGGAACTCCTGAACTTGTGCCTAAAAATGTAATCTGCAAAATGGCTACTCCTTTGATTTTACTATGGCGATTTTAGTTAATGTTCATCCTGTCAAAATATCACGCTTTACCCACCAAATTAGACACAATTTTAGCCGAACTGATCACCCCTGGAATCCCCGCGCCCGGATGAGTACCCGCCCCGACAAAATACAAATTAGGGATATCTTCACTGACATTATGGGGACGAAACCAAGCGGACTGCATTAAGGTAGGTTCTAGGGAAAATGCACTTCCTAAATAGCTGTTAAGGGTATTTTGAAAATGCAGCGGATCTATATAATTTTCGGTGACAATATGTTGGGATAAATTGGGCATATATTGATTTTCTAAAAATTGAATTAGGCGATCGCGATAAGGTTTTGCCATGATTTTCCAGTCCGTATCTCCTGCTAAATTAGGAACCGGAGATAGCACATACCAACAATCACAACCCGATGGCGCTAAGGATGGGTCAGTCGCCGTAGGACGGTGTAAATACAGAGCAAAATCTGATGATAGGTGTTTTCGCCTAAACAAATCATCCATTAATTCTCGATAATTTGGTCCCATGATAATTTCATGGTGTGCCATATTATTATAACGTCTATTGGTACCAAAGTAAACTACAAATAGAGAAATTGAATGGCGCAGGCTTTTAATTTGGCGATCGCTATATTTTCTCCTAAATTTGGGTGAGATTAAATTGAGATAAGTAAACGCCACATCACCATTACTCACTACCGCCTCAGCTTCCCACATTTCCTGACTCTTCAAAATCACCCCCTTAGCTTTTCTGGTAGCCTCATCAATCACAATTTCCTCAACTTCCGCATTGACACATAAAACCCCCCCTATCTCCTCAAAAAGTCGCACCAAAGCCGCCACCAAAGCACCCGTCCCCCCCATCGCAAACCAAATCCCAAAAACCTGTTCAAGTTTATGAATCATGGCATAAATCGATGTACTATTAAAAGGATTTCCACCAATCAATAAAGGATGAAAACTAAACACCTGGCGCAACCGTTCATCCTGTATATATTGATTCACAAATCCCGCCACAGATTTATAGGATTGAAGTTGTATCATGGCGGGCGCAACTTTCAGCATATCCCTAAATTTATGAAAAGGTTTAGTCATCAAAGGCAATCCTTTACTAAAGACTAAATCCGCCGCCCGACAGAATCTTTGATATCCCTGTACATCCCCAGGATTAAACTCTCGAATTTGCTCGATAAGTTGCTCGTAGTTATCATTATAGTTAAACACTGAACTATCAGGAAATCTGACCCGATAAAAAGGGTCTAGTTTGACTAATTGTACATAATCCGACATGGAGCGATCGGCTAAAGTAAATAAATCCTCAATTAATCCAGGAGCGGTAATAATGGTGGGACCGCCATCAAAGGTAAAACCATCCTGCTGATAGCAATAAGCCCGCCCTCCCGGTTTATCTCGCTTCTCAACAATAGTTACTTGATGACCTAAAGCCTGCAACCGAATCCCCGCAGCCAATCCACCCAATCCACTGCCAATAATGATAATATTCATGATTTTAGTTAATCGCACTGAATAGTTACTATAATATCTGAAAATATGTAATAATAAACAAGTGCTAAATAGAGACCTTTACAAATACCTGAGCCTAATGGTTCCCCATTAAGTTAACTTAAAGAGGGCGATCGCCCTTGGTGATCCGTCCCCACAATTGGAGCCTGAGCCGACATAATTAGGTAAGCAGATAGGAAATCAAACCCTTATCGAAATTAGCGGCTTCTCCAGACGGAAAAGTTAAAACCCAACTTGTCTGTATTCAGCGTCATTTGTCAGAACATCGATGAGTAGATTCTATAGTCTCCGGTTCACCGCCCAAATTTTAGCCCTGTTACCGATTGTACTTCTAACTGGATGTTCCCAGTCTCAACAGTCGGCACACAACCAAGTATCGGAAAAAGCGATCGCCGCCCAGGTGTCTGAATCAGAATCAGTCCCCAATGCGATCGCCCAATCAGCCAATCAAATTATATCCAAATCCAATCACTGCGTCGAAACCAACCCCTTTGATGAATCAGTGCGTTTTGCTCTGAGAGCCTCCAATTTAGCCCAAAACGCCCGCACCAAGGAAGATTGGGACGAAGTAGCCCGTCAATGGGTGCAAGCCGTAGCATGGATGCAAGCCGTCCCTCCCCGCAGTCCCCGGCGCAGCTTTGCCGAAAGAAAAGTAGTAGAGTATATGCGTAACCTGACTTACTCCCAACAACAAGCAGCCAGAAGCAGGTCAGTAAGTGCTTTTCCCAGTTTTGACAGCGAACTTTTCGATCGCCAATTAGAACTATATCTATCCTATTTAAGCACCGTTGGTACGCCAGACATTTTAATTGTCGGCAGTTCCCGCGCCCTTCAGGGAGTCGATCCTAGTCAAATGCAGCGTTCCCTAGCCGCTAGAGGCTACGGAAACCTAAGAATTTTCAACTTTGGCATCAATGGGGCTACAGCCCAGTTAGTAAACTATTTAATTAGGGAAATCTTACCCCCAGAGCATTTACCTCCGATGATTCTGTGGGCTGACGGAGTGCGAGCCTTTAATAGTGGTCGTTTCGATCGCACCTTTGCAGCAGTTTTAGCATCTGCGGGACATCAACGCATAGGTTCTGGTATCCGCCCCCAACTAGCCCAAGCACAACCTTACCCAACCACCTGTCACGAGTTCCCAGCACTTTGTGTGGCGAGGGGGTCAAAATTCAATTTTTACCAAGCAAAGCCGGATATCACCTTAGAGCCGATCATGGCGGACTCATCAGCAGACTGGGAACTAACAGATTTAGTCTATCGCCCTGGACAACAGCCCTTTAATCTGACTCCCATATCTCTTGATAACATTGATGCTCAAGGATTCCTACCCCTAAGCGATCGCTATAATCCCCAGACCTATTATCAACGTCGCCCTTATGTCTCTGGTCGTTATGACGGAGACTATCAATCATTTAACCTACAGGGGGTACAAGCCAGAGCCTTTGATTCTGTCGTCGCCTTTACTCGCGGGCGCAATATTTCCCTAGTCTTGGTTAACCTTCCCCTCACCGAAGGCTATTTAGACTCTGTGCGCTGGTCTGCTGAACGTCAATTCCAGGATCGGATGACATACCTTTCCCGACAGCAGGGGTTCCTGTTTATTGACCTCTCCCAAAGGGCTCTCACCCAATACCATTATTTTGTAGACCCTAGCCACCTCAACCGTTACGGCGCGAGGGCTGTCTCTCAAAAATTAGTCGCTGAACCCTCTATTCCCTGGCCCAGGAGGAACTGAGCGCTCCGTAGCCCAGCCCTGTGCGGTCAATGGAACCACGCCACCAGTAGTTTTTTTGGCAATGATTGTAACGAAATATTACAAGTTTGACGTTATAGCAGCATAACCGCTTGACATCTGAAAAAAGACCGGCTATCTTGTCATACATACCCGGGTACACAAGTTCACTGTCCTATGCAAAGCAAGCAAAAGGTAACACTCTATATTCCACCTCAACTGCATCGCCAACTCAAAATCAAGGCAGCAGTTGAATCGGAACCCATGTCCGCTCTAGCTGAAAAAGCTCTTGTCTTCTATCTCACCCACCCAGAAATCGTAGATGAGTTAGAAGGACTACACGGACATAGCCACAAGGTTTATGCCTGTCCCGAGTGTGCCAGTTCCGTGGTCATAGACCAAGGCGAATTGGTATCACTCAAGAACCAACCCACTGTACTGTCGGACGAAGAAATTTCGGTTACGCAAGTGCGAGAAGTGGGTTCAACCACTGCCCACACAGGAGAAGAAGAACTCGTTCCCTGTTGAGGAAGTCAAAAAACCTAGCTTCGATGATAGTGCGATGTCGTGCTCACAATCGGATATGGGGAAACACCATTAGTAAACGTTGTACCGTCTCTACCCTGGATCGAGGACTATGCAAGAAGAACTTAGTATCCTAATTGAAGCTCGATATCCTCTGATCTACCTCGTGACTTTCGAGGAGGAGCGGTCTGAGCAGGCGATCGCCACCATTGCACAGAACTCGAAGCGCCAGCGGGAAGTATACGTTTGGACAGTAACGAGGGGACTGACCCAATACAGCGGGGAGCAAGCCCGTAACACAGTACAGTCTAACACCGTATCACCGCAAGCCGCGATCGAATGGGTAATTCGGCACAGAGAACCAAATGCTAGTGGCAGTATTTACATCTTTAAGGACTTGCACCCCTTTAAGGATTCCCCAGAGGTAACCCGGTGTTTACGCGATGCGATCGCTAACTTCAAAAACACAAACAAGACAATCATCTTGATGTCTCCAGTGCAAGAAGTACCCATCGAGCTAGAAAAAGAAGTAGTGGTTCTTGACTTCCCCCTACCGGACATGACAGAACTCAATCAGGTACTGTCCGCCCAACTTGAGCAAAGCCGTTCTAAGCGCATCAACACCGAAACCAGGGAAAAACTCTTGAAGGCTACCCTAGGTTTAACAAAAGATGAAGCTGAGAAAGTGTACCGCAAAGCCCATGTAACGGCAGGTAGGCTGACTGATAAAGAGGTTGAAATTGTTCTGTCTGAGAAAAAACAACTCATTCGGCGCAATGGCATCCTAGAGTTCATAGATGTTGATGAAACCATTGATGCCGTTGGGGGCTTAGAAGAGCTAAAACACTGGTTACAGCAGCGTTCTAATGCCTTTACCGAACGAGCCCGAGAGTATGGTCTACCCCAACCCAAAGGGATGCTAATTTTGGGAATTCCCGGTTGTGGAAAATCCCTGATAGCTAAAACTACATCTAGGCTGTGGGGTTTACCCCTGTTGCGATTAGATATGGGTCGGGTCTATGATGGCTCCATGGTAGGGCGATCGGAAGCCAACCTTCGTAACGCCCTCAAAACGGCAGAATCGATTTCTCCAGCCATCCTATTCATCGATGAATTAGACAAATCCTTTGCCGGAGGGAGTGGCTCTGCTGATTCAGACGGTGGCACATCTAGCCGCATCTTTGGTTCTTTCCTAACCTGGATGCAAGAGAAACAATCCCCCGTGTTCGTGATGGCAACCGCCAACCGAGTCGAAAGGCTTCCCGGTGAGTTCCTCAGAAAAGGACGATTTGACGAAATCTTTTTTGTAGACTTACCCACCAAGGAAGAACGACAAGCTATTTTTCAGATTCACCTCTCCAAACGTCGCTCAGATATTGATCGCTTTGATATCGATCAGCTCTCTACCATATCTGAGGGCTTCTCAGGAGCGGAAATTGAGCAAGCCCTAATCGCTGCCATGTATGAGGCATTTGCTCAGGATCGCGAGTTTACGCAGCTCGACATCATCGCCGCCATTAAGGCAACCCTACCGCTGTCCAAAACTATGAAGGAACAGGTCACAGCGCTACGAGACTGGGCCAGACAGCGGGCGCGACCGGCTGCGTCCTCCGTCGCTGAATATCAGCGCATGGAGTTCTAACAGGCTTTCTCCTGGTCCAAACAGGAGTAAAGGCTAGCACATTCGCTAGCAGTTTCTATCACAATCGTCTTTGCATCCCACGAAGAGCGATTAAAGTTCAAATCAAAACCGTTGTTGTTTCGTTTTTAGTTCCACTAGGAGGATACCTAAATGTCTCACTTTAGCACACTGCGTACCAAGATCACCGATGCCGAAATCCTGAAATCTTCTCTGCGTGATCTGGGTATCTCTGTGAATTCCAACGCTGACGTTCGCGGTTACAACGGCCAGCGCGTCCGTGCCGACTTGGTTGCCGTCCTTGATGGCGAGTATGACCTGGGTTGGTCTCGCAATAGCGATGGAAGCTACGATTTGATCGCTGACCTGTGGGGTGTTGCTAAAAAACACAACCAAACTGAGTTGATCAACTCTATTAATCAAAAATACGCCGTTAACAAGACTTTGGCTGATGTTAAGCAGCGTGGTCTCCAAGGCGCAAACGTCAAACTGGTTGTTCAAAAATAGAATCTCTGAGCGTTCCCAAGCTGGCGGGTTAACCATTATGACGGGTTAACCCGTTTTTTGTGTGGCTAGTTAATTTAACCATGGAAACGGCCCTGACCATGCTACCATCTTGGTTTTGGGCGGGTTTATTAACATCAACGGGGTGATTCTCCCATTGACTTGATGGCTTGATAATTAGGCATTAGTGGGGGAACTAGCTGAGTTATTACCCGCCCAGGGGATTAACCCGGAGGCATTATCAAGGCGGGTTAATACAGCCTGTTCAGAAATCATTTGATCACCTCTCAAAGTCCCTCTCCCTCTCTGGGATCCAGATTTAGGGTGAGGGCAATCTATTAAGCGACTGGTGAACAAGCTGTAAGTCAACTTGAATAGGGAAAAGGGAGGATTTGAGCAGTTGAAAACGGTTTTATTTTGGGATATTGACGGGACACTTTTAAACACTAAAGGGGCGGGGAGAGCGGCGATGGAAGCAGCGATCGCAGATCTAATAGGCGATCGCACGGATTTGTCAGCTTTGAATATGGCGGGATTGACAGATTGGGATATTTGCAGCAGGATTTTAGAAAAGTGCAATCTTGAACCGACGGCGGAAAATATCGAACAACTTGAGAAACTCTACATTAAACATCTCCCCGAAATGTTGCTGCGATGTCGGGGATATGTGTTGGCGGGAGTGCGGGAAATTTTGGAGAATTTGCAACAGCGCACGGATGTTTTATCTTTGGTTTTAACGGGAAATATGGAAGCCGGGGGAAGGGCTAAATTGGCTCACTATGGTCTGGATTCATACTTCCCCCTAGGCGCGTTTTCCAGGCGATCGCGCGAGCGGGTGGAAATTGCACAACGGGCTATGATTTTAGCCGAGCAACAGTTAGGAAAACTCACGCCGGATCGATTATATGTTATTGGTGATACGCCCCATGATGTGCGCTGCGGTCAAGCGATTGGGGCGAGGGCGATCGCGATCGCTTCAGGACACCATCGCGCTGAAGAGTTGAGAGCATGATTTAATCACAAATTCGGTTAATATTTTAGGGCAATACAGTATAATAAGCGAGAAGGGTTGAGGATAA
>NZ_JBIMLI010000110.1:12715-17757 GCF_051859755.1 Limnospira sp. | reverse complement strand
TGCTAAGTCTAATTAACTCCAGAACCCGCCCCTACAGGAACCCACCCCACTGGTTTCGGGGGCGGGTTTATCAGGTTGACTGGTGCTAAGTCTAATTAACTCCAGAACCCGCCCCTACAGGAACCCACCCCACTGGTTTCGGGGGCGGGTTTATCAGGTTGACTGGTGCTAAGTCTAATTAACTCCAGAACCCGCCCCTACAGGAACCCGCCCCTACAGGAACCCGCCCCTACAGGAACCCACCCCGACAATTATTAATTATTAATTATTAATTATTAATTATTAATTATTAATTACATTGGATAATTGCCGCATTCATTCCTGGCTGCTGTATCTATCTGCGGGTAGAAGCCACAATCCCACCCCAAGGGTTATGATATTATAGGTTTTGAGCTATTGGCTCACATATCCAGCTAACAGCAATTATTCCCCTGTTAAAATCGGGATAAATCCTATTACTACTCAATCTTTATGAATGCCTTAGTCCAAGAAATTCAGTCTAGCCTATTAAGTTTAGTAGGTTCAGCTATCCAAGTAATCCCAGCCTTAATTCTTGCCATAATCGTATTGTTAATAACTCGGTTCGCCGCCAATTTTGTTAGACAATTCTTAAACTCCACAGCACCGAGATTTGTCCGCAGTACATCTTTACAAGTTCTGCTGATTCACACAGGTTATGTATTGACTTGGGCGGGAGGAGTAATTATCGCCTGTGTAATTGCTTTCCCTGACCTCCGCCTAGGGGATATTATCGGTTTATTAGGACTTAGTTCCGTAGCCATTGGTTTTGCCTTTCAGGATATCTTTAAAAATTTCTTAGCCGGGATTTTATTACTGTTACAAGAACCCTTCCAAATTGGTGATCAGATAGTTGTAGAGGATTACGAAGGGACTATCGAAAATATTTCCATTCGGTCTACCCAAATGCTAACCTATCACGGGGAAAGGGTGGTAATTCCTAATTCGATACTGTTTACCAGTCCCGTACAGGTCAAGACAGCCGAAAGTCATCGTCGCACTGATTTAGCCATTGGAGTAGACTATAATACCCCCTTACCAATGGCTATAGAAACGCTATTAAACGCCACGAAAACCGTCGAGGGTGTCTTGTCCGAACCAGAAGTAGAAGTCGATGTAGTGGGTTTTGGAGACAGTTCTATTGACCTCATGGTTCGCTATTGGACTTTCCCGGAACGGAAACAGGTACGACGGGTGACAACGCAGGTTATGATAGCTCTTAAACAGGCTTGTGATGAGGCTGATATTAATATCCCCTATCCTATCCGCACGTTATATTTCTTTAATCAGGAAAGCTATAACGACCATTACCCAGCGGCGGCTAATTCTCAGACTAATTGAGGGTAAAACTCGCAGTGCTGACCCCCACGGTTTTAAAATATTCTTTAATCGGGGGTGTCAGTGTCAAAACCGAGACATAATTTTCGATTTTAGTTTCAATTAAACTGCGTCTTTTCAGAGATTGTACGGCTTTTAAATAGTCAGATTCGGACAGATTTTCTGCTAGTTTATAGGCAATTTCAGTGATACCGTTTTGATTAGCCAAGCCCAGAATAACTAATTTTTCGGGTGACGAAAATCGGAGATAATGTTGGTTTAATATAGGTTCAATATCTCCCAAAAAGAAGCTAGGATAAGATAGAAATTGGGAGACGCTACCGTTAAATAAATCGAAAATAGTGGCTGCTATTATATTTAACCATAAGGGGTTCCCGCCATAAAGCTGGATTAGTTCTATCCAGTGTTCTGTATCTTGGAGGTTGTGGGTCGCTAAAATTTCGGTTGCAGATGCTGAGAAACCTTGTAAATACAGGGTTTTTCCGTGGCGGTTTTCGGTTTCCATGGTGGCAATTTCGGTAGGCTGTTCCCAACTGAGGACAAGGAAACAACTTTGATGAGGCGATCGCCCTATTTCGTAAATGAATTGACCATAACGGTCATATTCTGGGCGGTAAGTTCCGACAAATTCGCCGGGGGTGAGGGTTTCTTGGAAGTCGTCGAGGATGATTAAACAACGATGCGATCGCAAGTAATCTAAGATGGAATTA
The DNA here is from genome assembly GCF_051859755.1 of Limnospira sp. Lineage (NCBI taxonomy): Bacteria > Bacillati > Cyanobacteriota > Cyanophyceae > Oscillatoriales > Sirenicapillariaceae > Limnospira > Limnospira sp. The sequence goes on along the minus strand of NZ_JBIMLI010000110.1, from coordinate 15,691 downwards.
TGGCTAGGTGTAGTGGTGTCGATAAACTGAAGTAAGTCGCTTTTCAGTGCGTTGAGGTTGGGGTATTTTCGATGCGATCGCCATATAATGCGATCGAAGTTTTCTTTGATGTCTTCCACGAGTTGTCTAGCGAGGCTGGTTTTACCGATACCAGACAGCCCGGTAATGGCGATGATGCGATGATGTTCGGCGAGTATCCATTGTTTGAGGGTATCGAGTTCGTGGGTTCTGCTGTAGAGGGGATGTATTTCTGGGGCTTCGCTGAGGTCGTGGTGGCGTTGATATTCGGTGGTGGCGGCAGGTTGCGATCGGTTTTGGGTGTTGGGGGGGTGGTTGTATAATCCGCTACAGATATTGATATCGCCCACAATTTGTACATAGTCAGAACCAAAATTTGAGATGTTAGAGAACTTCATCTGTTCCATTGTCGCCCTAAAGTTAGACTGTCTGACATCTTCTCCCAACTCAGCCGATATCAATTGCCATAACTCCCTTGCCACTTGCTTGATGCGTTCGTGACTGCGATTGCAAGTTCTAGCAATTTCCGGGTATTTTTTTCGTTCCCAAGTTCCTTCTAAAACGGCTTTCTGGAGGGAGTCAAGATGTTTACCTGTTTTCGAGAACACCAAGCGATCGGTCCATTGTAAGACTTCTTGAACGTCCATAGGTCAACGGGGGTACTGTTATCAAATTATACCATAGTACACTATTTTCTCCTTTTGTGAACTAAATTAGACTTTTTGCACAAAAGTTGCACCTGAGCCTCAATTATTTTTTTATACTAAATTAACCAGATTTATTCTTGTTAATTCATATTTTTTGTGTCAAAATATTGATGTCATTTTACAGTCAAGCAGGGAGCAACTGTTTGTCACTTACATCATGGTTAACGAAAATAATCCTACACCTAGTCAGGTGGCTTGAAAAAGACCGACTAACGGTTGTATTTTTCGGCAAAACTGGAGTGGGGAAGAGTAGCACCCTCAACGCTATGTTTGGGCTAAACTGGGATACAGATCATGCGATCGCCTGTACTAAAAAGCCTCAGTTTGCCGATTTCCCTATTGTCAGTCGTAAACAAGTGGTCATTTTTGCTCTCTATCTCTTGATCAACAATGGATTATACAGACTTGCATTACAACTTCTACAACACTACCTAAATACCTTTAAGTACGCTGACTGTCCTTACCATCAACTACGAGTTGTCGATCTACCTGGAATTGGAGAAACTCCGACTGCAGATCGAAAATATATGGCTTACTACAAAAAATGGGTCGCTAAAGCTGATGTTTTGGTCTGGATCACTCAAGCAGATACGAGAGCCTATAAAAGGGACGAGATATTTTTAAAGAAATTAAAGCCGTTCTTTAAACCATCTATATATCTGATATTAGCTCTCAACAAAATTGATTTCTTAGGAGTTTATGAAGGACAAAAAAAGTTTGCAATTGACAAAAAAGAACCTTCACCAGACCAATTAAAGCTCATACCTGAAAAAATAGATGACATTTACGGAATCTTCCAAAATGCGCTAAATGGTGCGATCGTTTTTGATAAAAGTCAAATTGTCCCTTACACATCCTTTTACGGTTGGGGATTAGAAAATCTGAGAACCAAAATATTAGCAAGGAGTTCAAAAGTTATGTTTAAAAATATGTTGAAAAATTTGAATGAATTATTGCCATCTTTTTTGAGAAAACCAAAACCTCCTGAGATACCTCTCCGGTTGGTTGTGGCTTTAAACCAAGTTGATAAAATCATTCCTGATGGATGGAATAATAAATTAAACGCTCCCCAAAAAGAAGCAAAAAAGGAGATTGAACGTCAGTGCCAAGATATTATCAAAAAGCTAAGGGAAGAAACACAAATAGATGACTCAAATATAGAATATTACTCTGCTTTAAAACGATATCGTTTGATATGTTTGCTCAATAAAATAATTCAAAATGCTTATGGTGGTTTTAAGCTGGGCAATATAGATCCAAAAGATCCATTTGAATTGGCAGATGATCCAGAGGTAAAAGAATTTACCGATCAACAGCGATCCAAAATGGACAAAAGTTATGAAAAAAAAATCGATTCTGACAATCAAATTTTTAAGAAACTTCTAGAAATTATTTCAAAGGTTGATTTAGAATTTATCAGAAGACTACTGGAACAAGAAACTAAATTGCCCCCCAAAGTAGCAGTGATTGGCAAAGCTGGTGTCGGTAAAACAACAACCATTAATAATCTCTTTAATGCCGAGCTGAAAACAAGTCCCACAACTGTTGGTACGACGCAAGCGCAAACCAAAGAGTTTACACTCTCAACAGGCGGAACCTTAACCGTGATTGATATGCCTGGATATGGACGCAGCGAAAAGGAAGATCAAGAGTACGAAAAAATATATAAAGATCTCATTCCTTCCTGCGATCTAATTTTATTGATTTTACAAGCAGATATAAAAGGTATTGCCGATGATATCGAGATGATCAAGACAATCAAAAAATGGTTGCAGGATTGTCCGACTCCCCAAAGACCAACCAATTAAATCGTATCCGAAAAATTGTAAATTTTTAAACTGAAGGATGTTGACATGGCTTTAACCCAAGAAGAGGAAAAACAAATCAGAGAATTGTTGCAACAACAAGACCAACAAAAACGAAAGTCGGTTTTGTCTAGCAAGGAAAATTTGAAACGTTGGCTATCAAGCGCAGCCTCTCATATTGCCGGAAAGGTTGTTGGTGCTGCTTTCGACATGCTATTGTCTTGGCTTGTGAGCCTGTTCTGTTAACACATATACCCCGGCTCCAAATCTTTCCGACTATTCCCGAAATACGATCGCTACTTGATATTGAGAAACCCGGTTTCTTACCAAAACTTAGGTGAGGATACGAAGATGGTCGTAGAAACCGGGTTTCTTTGAGTCACCGGAAATGCGATCGCTACTTGATATTGAGAAACCCGGTTTCTTACCAAAACTTAGGTGAGGAT
>NZ_JBIMLI010000110.1:0-12708 GCF_051859755.1 Limnospira sp. | reverse complement strand
GGGTTTCTTTGAGTCACCGGAAATGCGATCGCTACTTGATATTGAGAAACCCGGTTTCTTACCAAAACTTAGGTGAGGATACGAAGATGGTCGTAGAAACCCGGTTTCTTTGAGTCACCGGAAATGCGATCGCTACTTGATATTGAGAAACCCGGTTTCTTACCAAAACTTAGGTGAGGATACCGAGATGGTCGTAGAAACCCGGTTTCTTTCAGTCACCCGAAATGCGATCGCTACTTGATATTGAGAAACCCGGTTTCTTACCAAAACTTAGGTGAGGATACGAAGATGGTCGTAGAAACCCGGTTTCTTTGAGTCACCGGAAATGCGATCGCTACTTGATATTGAGAAACCCGGTTTCTTACCAAAACTTAGGTGAGGATACGAAGATGGTCGTAGAAACCCGGTTTCTTTGAGTCACCGGAAATGCGATCGCACAATTTATCAACCAGGCTTCTTATATAACGTCCGGTTCATTCATCAATCTCAAATAAAGAACGAGACAAACCGGACTGTCGAATAATCGATCGCAAAGTTCCAATTTTTAATTCTTTATAATTGGGAACGGGAATGGTTATTGTTGATTCGGCTTCCCGCCGTTGCATGATAATATGACTGCCACGCCAACTCGACGAAACCCTGTTCTTCTAAAATTCTGCACACTTCCTTCGCCGATAAAACCCTCAACTTACCCAACTGTAATCTCCATCGACTCAACGAAAACCTCATTATTATTGAAACGACGTTCAATTTCCGAAGCATCAGCCATCTCCAAAAAAAGTTCGATCGCTTCCATTAAATTCGATCGCGCTTCTTCCACCGTGTCACCTTGACTCGCCAGATCGAGTTCGGGACACAAAGAAAAATATCCGTCGCCTTCTCTCTCAATAATTGCAGTTAACTGTCGAGTTTTTTGCATTAGCCGTGAATCAACCGGGAACATTAATTATAATTATACCTAAAGTTTAACAAATCTTGGAGCGATCGCCTTCTTCTTCCCCCAATGCGATCGCCTAACTCGAACCGGAAGCCAGGGTATACTGTATCAATTTCCCAAAATGGCTAAAATCAAATATCAGATACAGGTCAAAGATGATGGTACAAACCCAAGGGCGATCGCTCACACTCCCAGAATTTCTGGAATTGCCGGAAACCCAACCCGCCAGGGAATACATCAACGGCAAAATCATTCAAAAACCCATGCCCCAAGGAGAACATAGCACATTACCGGGAGATATCCTCAGCCACTTGAATGGGATATTAAAGCCTCCGAAAGTCGCCCGGGTTTATCCTTAGTTACGCTGCACCTTTCGAGGGCGATCGCTGGTTCCAGATGTATCCGTTTTCCAGTGGGAACGCATTTCCCGCCTGGCTGATGGCCGAGTCAAAAATTATTTTAATCTCCCGCCAGATTGGGCGATCGAAATTCTCTCTCCCGATCAAAGTCAAACCAAAGTCATTCGCAATATTCTCCACTGTCTCAATCACCGAACTGAGATGGGTTGGCTTTTAGACCCCTAGGAATCCTGCATCTTTGTCTACAGTGCTACTAATTTAGTACAAGTCCTTGAATACCCGGAACAGGTTTTACCCGTCCCAGAGTTCGCCCAAGCCCTTCAACTAACCCTAGGAGAAGTATTTGACTGGTTAAAAGGATAGCGTCTTATAAGTTTCAACTGTTATTTTAACCCTGACTTTCCCTCTGTTCTCATGGGTTAAGGAAACGCTATATATTTTCTTTAGCTATAAAATCTTTTGCCCAACATAACCAATAAGAATAGTTCCAGGAGTTAACGGAAAAAAATAGAGTCTCCAAGCCCCAGGAGTCATTCTCAAGTGTAAACTAAATAAACGCCATTGATCATCGGGACATTCAATCGTTAGTTGATTTTGAAAATTTTGCAGTCTTGAATCACTTTCTGGGGTGGCTTTGCTAGAAAGAGTGTCTAAATTAAATCCCTCTTCCGTCCAATTTTGGGCAGCTTCTTCAAGTTCAAATAATCGTTTTTTGACCTGTGTTAGCATCGGATCACCATAACGAAGAATGTTCATCTGTTGCTTTACTGCTGGACAAAACTCCAAATGAGGAAATAAATCGTCTCGACGTTGCCAAAGATCTCCTCCATCTCTTACGCTGGTTCGTATTTGATTTTGAATCCAGTTGATATGTGCTGGAATATGCTGAGTTTGACTGGCATGAAAAACGTTTACTTGTTCTTCAATTAAATTATCATTTTCATCCAATTGGATAATATCTAGTGTTAAATGACTCTCATTCCAGATGGGTTCGGAAAGTAGACTCACAGCCAATGAATCACTAACCCATGCAAAACCTAGTCCGGGAGCGACGTTACCTCTGTAGGAAATATCTGATAAATCAAACTTACTTTTAATATCTTCAGCAACATCAGTCCAGAAAGGAGCTTTTGTTGTCAACGATCGAAAAAAACGTTGTTCTTCGCGATTGACTTGGGGATCGTTGCGCCATTTGGCGAGAGGATATTCGGGAGCAAGTTGTATGCTATTGATATCATCTTGGGTACGAACTACTCTCTTAACACCACTACGGGTTGCTTGACGTAAAGTTTGAATAAATACAGACATCCATTGTCTGGCTGTGGGAATATCTGCTGCAAGAGTCCGCAGAGAAAGTTCATTCAATACCATTTCTACAGTCATTTACTCTTCTCCTACGGGTTCTAATAAAGCCTCCAAACTTTTGTCCCATTCATCAAAGAAACCATCGGGCCACTGGTCGATGCGTCCATTTTGATCAATGTGGGGTGAGACGACCTCAATATTCGATTCTCCTCGCATTTCTTTCCGTTCAAAATAATGTAGTTGCACGTCACCCGGAGCAAGTTTTCTGCTGTGAACGGCTAAACGAATACCATTCAAAATATGATCGCTATGAGTTTCTACGACAATCTGAATTCCACAACTAGCCGCGAGAGCCAACAACTCTCCCATCTTGGCTTGTCCTTTGGGGTGTAGATGCGCTTCTGGGTTTTCTAGCAAGATTAAGGTTTCTGGTTTTGAGGCTAAAATTGCGACAATAATCGGTAAAGTATAGCTAATCCCAAACCCTACATTTGTAGCCCGGTAGAGGTTGCTCAACCCGTAAGAATATTGCAAACTAACTAAATCTAAATCCGAACTATCTTTGATATTAATTCGGGTTCCCGGACTAATTTCTCCCATCCATGCTTCTACTTGGTTAGTGAGCGTCATAGATTCTTCATCAGGATGGCGTAATGTTTGATGTATAATCTCATCTCGATAAACAGATAAAAAATGAGGTGTATATTGTCCTTTAGAACCGAGTTGTCTATGTTGTCGGACTTGAGATTCTGATATTTCTAGATAAGTACGTGGACCAATTCGTTCTGCTTGAAGATAATGAAATTTATCGCTAAATAAATTGTATTGTTCGGCTTCGTCTTCTATTGTGGATTCGCTAATTTCTAAAACTTCTACTTCTCGATTATACTTAAAACACCATTTTGCCTCAGTTTCGTTTTTCCAGATAATCTCAAAACTGATGAAATCTTCTGTAGCTCCTTCAAACAGAGCATCTTGTGCTGTTCCAATACAAACTAAATCACCATTTAGGGCTAAACCTGTATCGAGTAATAAGTCTTGTTGATAAGATTGGCGCAGCAATAGCAATGCTTGTAAAATAGAGGACTTGCCACTACTATTTAATCCAGATAACAGTGTCAGATTTTGGAAGGCTAGGGATTTATCTTCAAAACACTTAAAATTTTGCAACCGTAATAATTTAATCATGTCAATACCTCTTGTATTAAGTTTTCAATACGACTAAATCGAATATCTACTTTGTTGGTGACTTGCGAAATGGATTCCAGAAATTCATCATCAGAATCTACTAAGTTCTTAAAGCGATTTATGACATCATCTTTTTTATGTTTCAAGGTTTCTATTTCTGAATCTTTAAGCTGGCTTAAATTGACAGACCAAGCCTCAAATAATGCTTGATTCACTGGATAGCGTCGGGAGGTGTTGTTGGATAGCTTGCGAAAAGCATCGTCCCCAAAGATATCATAGGCAGCTATCATGGCTTTGGTGAAATCATGCTCAATTTGTTCGAGTTTATCATCAGAAATCTTCTGGTTAATGATAGTCATGGTTTCCACTAAAAATTTATCACGACTTTCAAAGTTTTTATATTTGGTGTAACCATAAATTTTGTGAGCCATAAAACCTAGTATAAATTCCCGATCAGACATTCGTTTTTGTTTTTTTGACTGACTGAATTTAGTAGCTTTTAAAAATTCATGAGACTTCGCCAAACGTCTTAACATTTCTGTAACCTTACCTTGGTTTAAAGCATGACGAATTTCTTGCGGGGATAGCGGTACTCCTCCTGTATTAATTCGACGGAAAATGTTGTATTTAACGGCTGGAGGTGTTCCTGGTTCAATAGTAGAGAGGGTTAATTCAGTTTCCAGAATACGACGTTGATATTTGCGGGGAAGTTCATCATATTTTTTATGTTCAAGTTCGCTGAGATACTGAAGTCCCGTTAAGACTAAGGTTTGATCAAAGATAAATTGCTTGAGGGCCGTTAGTCTTTGTAAGCCGTCAATGACTAGCCACTTATCATCATCAGTGGCATCTATATAAAAGGCAGGTAAGGGAATGCGGATTAAAATAGACTCGATGAGTCTGCTTTTTGCATCGTTAGTCCAGATAGCCTGACGCTGAAAATCAGGAGCTAAATCTAGCTCTTTATACTCAATCCGTTTGAGGACGAGATCGATGGTTATTTTACGAGTGTCAACCCGAATTTTTGTGGGATCAAAAGGTTCATTGAGTCCCTCATCGTTGCTTTCTACCTCGTCATCGATATCTATCTCGTCATCAAAATCTGTATTCAAGTTATTATTTTCTGTCATGGAGTCGTCTCCTAATATTGACGATATATTGATGATTTTTTTTGGCGATGATCATGCTATCCATTCATTAATTAATTTCAGGAATGACGGGGTATTTTATGTTACCACAAAATATTGAAATATTTTACAATTATATAAAACACACGGGAAAATAACAGTATTTTTTTCTATATGTCAACCTTTTTATAGAGAAATTTTTAAGCCTTAAAGACGATCGCAGGGTCTACGCGAGTGACTTTTTGGATAGCAAAGAAAGCTGAACCGCCACACATTACTAAAGTTAAGAAAAACACCCCTACAGCAGAAGCCGGGGTAATCAAAATCAGAATACCTTGGGTAGCAGAAGCCCAACTGGCGACACCTAAACAGAGAGCCATTCCGGGGATATAGCCGAGAACAGCCATCCAAAAAGCCTGTTCTAAAATCACAGAATAAAGCAGGCGATCGGGAGCGCCCATAGCCTTGAGAGTACCAAATTCTTTGATATGGTCAGCGACGGAAGCATAAAGAATTTGAGCTACCACAATCATACCCACCAAAATTCCGACCACAGCCCCTAAACTCAAAACGAAACCCACTCCGGTGCGTTTTTGCCAGTATTCTTGGATTTTTTCGGCGATTTCTTCTCTGGTATAAGCGCGTGTATTGGGGAGAGTAGCTTCTAATGCCGCTTGTAGTTCCTGTAAGTCTTGATTGGGTTTGGCTTTCACTAAAATATAAGTAATCGGGTCGGTTAATGTTAGGGGTCTAGGTTCAGGAGAAATATCCGTTTGGGTTTGGCGATCGCCAGAATCATCAAAAACATTAACACAGTTAAGATTGCCATTCTCCAAAGTGCATCGGGTCTGAGTTTGTAGAGGTACACTAACATAGGCGTTAGCATTTTTCAGGGAAGTAAAGACGAAAATACTATTAACAATGGGTTGAGTCCCTTGAGTTAATCCGACAATCTTGGCTTCTAAGCCAGAAATAGTAACCGTATCTCCCACGCCACTAACCCGTAGGGAGTTTAAATTACTCTCATCTACCATTACCCTATATGGTTGTTTGAGAGATGCCAAATCTCCTTCAATAATATTCCAGGGAGCAAACAGTTTCCCGTCAGGGTTAGAACCGACTAAATTAATCGCTTGAATTTGACCAGTCGGATCGCGCCAACGCGCACTTTGAAAAATTAGAGGTTCTGCTAGTTCTACACCGGGAACGTTTTGGGCTTTGGTGAGTTGTTCTAGGGCTAGTGGCATGGTCAGATTGAGATGCACCATGTCTTCGGAGGTAATCCAAATATCGGCGCTAGATCTATCAATCAGCATGGATGAGGATTGCACAAATCCGTTGAGAATGCCATTTTGAATGGTAACTAAACTCACCGCAAACATAATCCCAGCCTGAGCCGCTAGGAAGCGGGGAATATCTTCGATGAGGTTTTTGCGAGCAATGGAAGCCATAATTATTCAGTAACTACTATAACTGGTATTTTAGCTTGACAGAGATATCAACGACAATTCCGTTGAATATGGGTTAAATATCGGTTTTCTGAGTTAGCTGATGTACCAGTCTTGAGTGGGGACGAGAAAGTTATGAGGTCTATGGTGAGCGGCGACTCGTGTAACTGACTCACTTCCTTGGGGGGAGACAGAGACAGAAGCTACAGAAGCTAATTGAATTATAGTGCATCCCGGAGATTGGTTTTAACTAAAGTAGTTTTACTCCAATCAACATCTTCAATATGAGCGCGATTTATGGTGACTGAAAATAGAACGGAATTAGAGAAGTTTGCGCCGCGTAAATCTGCTTCGGTTAAGTCAGCGTATGCTAGTTTAGCGTAGCTTAAATTGGCACCGCGTAAATCTGCCCCTTTGAGATTGGTTTTGAACAATTTAGCTCTGGTCAAGTTGGCTTCTCTCAGGTCAGAATAAAGTAGTTTAGCATTGCTTAAATCGGTGTCGGACAAATTAGCTTTACAGAGGTTAGCAAATAGATGGGTGTTGCTAAGATTAGCGCGACGGAGATTAATGGATTTGAGGTTAGCCTGCCAGAGGAGTAATTCTTTTAAATTGGCTCCTTCGAGGTTTACCTCTTGTAGGTCTACGCCGATGAACCCTCGTTTACCACTAGCATAAAGCTGGAGTAGTTCGGCGGGGGTTAGGATTTTATGGGGTAATGGTTTGTCCCAGTAAGTCATGCCTGTAGTTCTTTTGCTCCCAATTATAAGGTCAATCAACCCCAATTGTGGTTAATTTTTGGGCGAATTTTTTAAAGGCGTGGTTGAGGGTCATCAATGGAGTTATCCCATCTAATTGGTTTGTTTAGATCGGGTGGCTGCTCAAATTCAATATTGGGAGATACTGACCTAGGCGGAGTAGGCTGTTGATTGGGAACCGGAGTCGGTGGGTTTAACCAAGATTGCCAATCGGAAATTTGAGCTTGAGCGGAATTATAAACGGTACTACCTGGGGGAATCATTTTTAGGGTTTCTATAGCCCCAGGTATATCATAAATCGCCTGATCTAATCCGCGAGTAAATAAGGTTTGACTCCAATCATTAATGAGCTGATCTGCACGCCAACGCCACGAACCAGAAGGAGAAACTCGGTCGGCTAATTGAATGCCACGAATTAACCCATCTATAGTGCCAGGAATGGCAGAAGTTTCGGCATTTTCTAAATTTTGGATATCCTGTAATTGCGATCGCCATTGGTTAATATCAGCCCTGGCTTTTTCGTACATCAATAAACCGGGTCTAATTTGTTCAGCCACAGCAATAGCATTAGCAAAATCACCCTGGGCGGCTAATTCTTGAGCGCGGTCGAGAACCGGTTGAAACTCTAGGCGCTCACTTCTGACACGCCACTCTTTAATCTGTTCTTGAGCCTCATCATATAATGCCCGACCACGACCAATTTGAGAAGCCCTTTCTACCGCCGCCTTGAGAGAATCAACATCCCCAAAACTCGCCAACTGTTCCGCGATATCCAATAATGGTCTATCTTCGATTTCCTCAATTTTCCGATTCCATTGGCTAATATTTTTCCGGGCTTCACTACCACGGGAATGAGAAACCGGGATTAGTTGCAATTTAGCGATCGCCGCCCTTAAATCCGGTATAGTTTGGCTACGGGCTAATCTTTCCGCCTCATTGAGAATTGTCAGATCAGCAATTTCCTGCTGCCAGCCCCGAATATATTGTTGTGCCTTCCAGTATAACGGCCGATTACGTTCAATAGCACCCGCTTGAGCGATCGCATCTGTCAGTCCTTCTGGGGTATCCAGCAGCGCCGGAACATGGGCGCGGGCTAAAACGATAAAATCCTTAACCTCCTCGGTCAGGTTAGCACTGGTGGGAATTTTATTCACCGTAGCGATCGCTTCTTGCCATTGACCCTGATTCAGGATATCTTCCGCTATAGTCATAATCGACTTACTCAAAGCCGAAACTTCTTTTTTCGCCTGATCTTGCAAATAGCTCTGATCAGAAATTTCCTCTAGCTTTTTAATTGCCAGTAATAGGTTATTAACCCCCCCTTGATTCCCCAAACTTCGGGCTTCTGCCAATTTCCGACTATCTTCCCTGGCTATCTGTAGCAAATCCGTTAATTTCTGATATCGCACCGTTTCCCAGTAATTATTCCCCACATTCAATAACTGGGTAGCTTCCCTAAATGCCAAATTCAACTCTTCTCGGCGCATCAAATCTTCAACCTTGCGGTAAATACCCTCAGCCTTTTTCCAAATTTCTTGCCACTGTTTAATCCGCTGTTCTACACTAGCTGATGCGGAAGTTTGCGGGGGAATCTTTTTCGCTATCCGAATTGCCTCAGATAATTCTCCGGCTTGAAACTGAGACTCTGCCAAATTCATAATACCGATCGACCATTTGTCAATGTGGCGGTTAATTTCCGGGCGGAGGGGATGGTCTTCTGGCAGGACACTCACCAACTCAAAGGCTAGGAGGAAATCATCTAAAGTGTTTTTACTGGCAGCCATTTCAGCGCAGTACAGACGCAGAGATGCCGAAGCCAGTGGCCAAAAAATCTTAGGACAGTTAGGTAAAGCAGGCGATCGCAACAGTAACGTACTAGCCACATAAGCCACCCCTGGGGGAGTCGCCAACACCAACAGCAACCCCAACAACGGCAGAGATGCCATAATGGGGTTATTTCTCTTTGGTGAAGGCGTTTCCGGTTCAACAGTTGGGGGAACCACTGTCACCAAAGCTGATGATACAGTAGGCTCTGGCTGCACGACTTCCGGTTCTGGCGGTGGTGAGGGTGGCTGATTCATGCTTTGCGACTCTAGCAGCATCCGCAGTTCTTTTAACCGTTCTTTACGGCTTTTACGTTGTGGCTGTATTTGTTCAGAACTTCCCCGCACCAATTTTGGTGGCGACCCTACTCTGTCAGATATCGCTGGTGGTGTCGCCACTTTTGGGGAACGCAATTCCAGCCAACGGTTTTGTTTCGGTTTCCTGTCAATCATAGGTTAAGCCATCCTCACGCTGCATTCACCCCCTACCAACTATCCACGGGGAAAAAGTAAGGTGCTGCTTGATTTTTATAGCACTGTTAGGAAAGCGATCGCAATCACCCCACCTAGGGAATTACAGCTTGTTCACCAGTCGCTTAATACATTACCCTCACCCTAAATCTGGATCCCAGAGACGGAGAGGGACTTTGAGAGGTGATCAGATGATTTCTGAACAGGTTGTATTTTAGCCTTGGCTTCTAATCCCCTAGGGAAGTTTTCTATAAAACCCTGCCAATCTTTTCGGACAACTGATCGTGATCCTGGTTCAAGTCTCGGATCAACTTATGGAGATCTTCCGTAGTGGCGTGATAAATCTGGCCACAAAATTCACATTTAGCCTCTGCGCCGCTATCCTTTTCAATCATATCTTGTAGTTCAGCTTGTCCAAACATCTTGAGACCACCTAAAACCCGTTCAAAAGAACAGCCACAATGAAACTGTAGCAATTGGGTTTCCGGTAGAATATTTAACCCCAAATCTCCTAGCAATTGCTCAAAAATATGGGGGAGAGTTTGACAGGCGCGCAACAGAGGCGTAAAACCAGATAAGGCACCAATTCTCGATTCTAATAACTCTATCAGTGCTAAATCAGTGGCAGCTTTGGGGAGGATCTGTAATAACAGCCCCCCAGCCGCCTGTACGCCTTCTTTATCCACAAATACCCCTAACACTAAGGCTGATGGGGTTTGTTCTGATGATACCAGATAATGGGTCAGGTCGTCGCCGATTTCTCCTGACACCAGTTCAACTGTACTGGAGTAAGGATAACCATAGCCAACATCCCGCACTACATAAACATAACCATTTTTACCCACTGCCCTGCCAACGTCTAGTTTGTCATAAGCATTGGGCGCTAACTCGATTTCTGGGTTCCCAACATAACCCCGCACAGTGCCATCGAGTCCCGCATCGACTACAATACCTCCTAAGGGTCCGTCCCCTTGAATTTGAAGATTTATCCGTGACTCGGGACGCTTCATATTAGAAACCAGCAACAGACCCCCTGCCATTGTCCGTCCTAGGGCTGCTGTGGCTACATAGGATAGTTTATGCCGTTTTCTCGCTTCCTCCGTTAGACGAGTGGTAATTACCCCCACAGCGCGAATACCGCCGTCAGCCGCTGTAGCACGTATAAGTTGATCAGCCATAGTTTTTGGAAAGTTGATGATTGACAATTTACAATTTACAACTTACAATTATCCATAATCCATTATCCATTTAGTTCCCGCCTGCGCCCTATTCCTTGATAGCCGGAGGGGTGAAGCGGGTTTACTCATCATCACAAACAAATAATTAATTTCCCCTAACCCTAGATATCCCTTGTCTTGGGGTCATGGTGCTGGTTTTCCGGTTATGATGCACCGGATAGGCTACCATGGGTGAGGTGCGTCAGTTGGCGAGATGGGCGGTGATGATTGCCATTTTCTGGTTATGACGCACCCTACTAGAACTGCTATAATGGGGAGTGGTTTGTGATCCGACAAGTGCGATCGCTAACTGGTTTGATCATGGTGACTTATGCTGGGTAGTTTTCAAAAAAGCAGTCTAAGGATTGAGGTAGATGCCTCCGAGGCGACTATTCGCGAAAGTCTGTTGTATCCCCACCACGTTCAACAGTGGTTGTGGCCTGTGCAATTTTCATCAGGACTCCCCCAACAGTTTAATGTGGGTCTAAAGTTCACCAGTTCACTGGGTCCGGTGACCATTAAACATTATGTTGATGTGGCTGAGTCTAACTGTTTGCGGTTTCTCCTCAGTGGGGGGATTGATGGCTTTCATGAATGGTATTGGGGAGAGGGTTGGGTACAGTCCCGCTTAGAAGGTGTTTCTGTGTTACCTCTCAATTTAGGACAAACGGTTAATCTCACTCAGTTACGGGGATTTCTGTTAACTAAAAAGCCACAATCAGCCGATTAATTTTTAAGCACAGGGTAGCTATTTATGATCGCAGTTGAACCAGCTTTTAAACCTTTACTGGGGACATCTTTACCTGAACTGACTGATTGGGTTCAGCAACAGGGACAACCAGCTTATCGGGGAAAGCAATTATATCAGTGGATTTATCAGAAAGGGGCTAAATCCCTTGAGGAAATAACTGTGTTTCCCAAACAGTGGCGATCGCAATTAGCCACCATACCCGTTGGTCGTTCAACTATTCATTATCGCGCGGTTGCTAGTGATGGCACGATTAAGTATTTGCTGAAATTATCCGATGGTCAAATTATTGAAACTGTCGGCATTCCTACCCATGACCGCTTAACGGTTTGTGTTTCTTCTCAGGTGGGGTGTCCCATGGCTTGCGATTTTTGCGCGACCGGAAAGGGGGGGTTTTTCCGTAACTTGGAAACCCATGAAATTGTAGATCAAGTTCTCACGGTTCAGGAAGATTTCCAACGCCGTGTCAGCCATATTGTCTTTATGGGTATGGGGGAACCTTTACTTAATACTCAAAATGCGATCGCTGCTATTACCTGCTTAAATAGAGATATTGGTATCGGACAGCGAATGATTACTCTTTCCACCGTAGGCATTCCCAACCGCATCCGCCAATTAGCCGAATATCAGCTACAAATTACCCTGGCTGTTAGTTTACACGCTTCTAATCAAACTCTCCGAGAACAACTGATTCCCAGCGCCAAAACCTATCCCCTAGAATCCCTCATCTCTGAATGTCGAGATTATGTGAAATTGACCGGGCGGCGGGTAAGTTTTGAGTATGTGATGTTATCTGGAGTTAATGATTTACCTAGCCACGCCACCGAATTAGCCAGCCTTATGCGGGGCTTTCAAAGTCATGTTAATCTGATTCCCTATAACCCCATTAATGAGGTGGATTATCAGCGCCCTAGTCCCTCACAAATACAGGATTTTTTCAAGGAATTGGAACAGCGACGGGTAGCAGTCAGCGTTCGCTATTCTCGCGGTTTAGATGCTGATGCCGCCTGCGGTCAACTGCGGGCTTCTCAGACAATTAATAATTAATAATTAATAATTAATAATTAATAATTATCAGTTACCCCTTGGGTTCAAATATCCAGGGGAATGGCTGACAATTCCAAGGCATAAATAGTTTCCCCCTGAAACTGAGAAACTCGCACAAAGTAGGTTCCCCGTTAATAATTAATAATTAATAATTAATAATTAATAATTAACAGTTACCCCTTGGGTTCAAATATCCAGGGGAATGGCTGACAATTCCAAGGCATAAATAGTTTCCCCCTGAAACTGAGAAACTCGCACAAAGTAGGTTCCCCGTTAATAA
>NZ_JBIMLI010000109.1:0-17981 GCF_051859755.1 Limnospira sp. | reverse complement strand
CAGTTAAGGCTATAGCTGGTCAGCTACCTGAAAGGGGGGCACGAAGCCCCCGTGCTTCAGCCGGGGGTGCTGACATCTAAAACAACCTGATTAGGCGAGATCTTCAATTAAAAGGACAACTCGATCCGCAATGGGGAGATGTTGTCGCCCCATCTCAAGTATAATATGAAAGGGGCACCCACCACCCTTGCCCTTCACTTCAATCATTGGTTAGATCGCCAAATATTCCCAGATGGGATAAAGTATAGATGTTTAGCCTGTTTGTGAAACCTAATGAAAGATACATGGGTCTATCTGAGCCGTACCATAAGCTGCCAACCACAAAGAAAAATAAAGCAACCAGTACCGTCGGACGCAGCAAATCCGTTCAACTGGACCAACCACTCACCTTTTCAAGCTGGAGTAACAACAGTGTCAGTTTGAATCTTGGTGATAGTGCCGAATATTATCAGTCTTGGGACAAACCCACAGTCATCATATCAGATGGAGCCTACGGTATTTTAGGCTTTGAAGGTGATACATCTGATCATCTCGATTTGCCCGAGTGGTATGAACCCCATATCGCAGCTTGGTCAAAGTTGGCATTGCCCAGTACAACCCTCTGGTTTTGGAATTCAGAGATTGGATGGGCCGTCGTACATCCAATCCTTGAGAAATTGGGTTGGCGCTATGTCAACTGCAATATATGGAACAAGGGAAAAGCTCATATTGCTGGGAATGTCAATACAGAAAAAATCAGACGTTTTCCTGTGGTAACAGAAGTTTGTGTTCAATATGTCAGAGAAGTTAAATTCGATGACTTAACCTTGAAAGAATGGTTGCGAAAAGAATGGTTGCGATCGGGTTTACCTTTACGCAAAGCCAATCTGGCTTGTGGTGTCGCAGATGCCGCCACCAGAAAGTATTTCGACCAAGGGCATTTATGGTATTTTCCTCCACCCGATATGTTTCAGAAATTAGTTGGCTATGCCAACCAATATGGAAAACCCGACGGAAAGCCTTATTTTTCTGTAGATGGCCTACATCCTTTGACCGCTGAAGAATGGGGGAAAATGCGTTCCCAATTTCGATGTCCTCACGGTTTTACCAATGTTTGGCAGCGATCGGCTTTACGGAATAACGAACGAATAAAAACCCCCAACGGTAAAGCCGTCCATTTGAATCAAAAGCCCCTCGACCTCATGCAGCTAATTATTGAAGCTTCTAGCCAAGAAAGGGATGTTATTTGGGAACCATTTGGCGGACTGTTTAGTGCTTCTTTGGCTGCTAACATACTTAACCGCAAAGCTTTCGCTTGTGAAATTGACGAAACTTATTTCTATTATGGGGTGAAACGGTTTAGTCAAGTATTTTATCAATGTTCTCTTCTGTAATTCCCAGATATCTTCTCAAGGCAGATTTCATTGACTCATCTCGCCGACTCGCCAAAAGTTTTTGCCATTGATAAATTTCCATTCCAGAACACTCAGTTTTATAAATACGTTCCTTAAAACTTTCAATTTCTGGATGTACAATTCTGTCCATCTTGGCAAAGTTGGTGTCCAATCTGTATTTAAAATGTGCGATCAGTTCTCGTAAAAGTTTCTGATATTCTGGCGTTGGCTTATAAACTCTTCCATCATTCCCCCAAGATTTAACTATTTCCTCGGCTTCCATGAAATCTTCATCTGTCCCTTGGAACTTATAACCATTTGTATTTGTTTGTTGCAAATTTGCTGTTCTTTCGGTTGTATCTTCTGGCTCGATAATCAGATAATCTGGGGGGTTATGATAGTGATCGTCTCTAGCTTTAGCGATCGAGTAACCCGACACAACACATACATCAATAATCTTGGGTCTACCATAAATTACAGCTTCCGGTAACCAAGCTATCAGTGCAACGTATGTTTGATCGCGGCGAAAATGATTTTGACTATCTTTAAAACGAGCCGTTATTTCGGTGGCTAATGGAAACCATACTTTTATCTCTAATCCTGGTGTTGGCTTGATGTCGCCGACAAAAATAGTGTCGGGAAATCCTGGGTCTTGCCTTTTCCATTCTCCGAATGTTGCAAATATTTCTTGGTTATTTAACAACTCAACTGTGTTGAATTCAATCAGATTTCCCAATAGCGGTGATAGCTTTGAAATCACTTTAGCTAGATTAACTGCTGCCTCGGCAGATGTGGGTTTATAAACCTTTAATATATCGAACGTATGCCCTGATAAATTAGCTAAATATTCAGATGCTAATCTAATAATGTCTTGTGTATTCATACTTTGCCCTCGCCAGATGTAGTGCCCAAAGATTGCTCAACTTGTCTGATAATTTCGCAAGGGTCTACACCGATCGCATGAGTCAGTCTCAGGAACTCAATCACATCTAATCTACGTTCCCTATTCTCGTACTTGGCGACGAAAGATTGAGGCTTTTTGACGGCTTTGGCAAGGGTTGCCTGGGTAAGATTCGCATTTTTTCGAGCCGCAATCATACACTTCCGAAAAACATCATATTCTTGACTAAAGGTGGACTTCATCGTGCATTATTTAGCATGGTATTCACAAAAATCAGCATAAACCCATGATCGGATAATCCCAAAATGGGATTTTGCGAATCCGCCGATCAGTCTTAGAAGTAACAATCCCCCACCCGACTTGACGGCTCAAGTGTCAAACTTAAGTGAAGTCGCACAATAATAGGCTATTTTTTCAACTGACAAAATTTCTATCCAACCGCTGAAGCGATCGCCTATTCGGAACCAACACCCCATAACCTCCCACAAAAATTGATTTTTTGTTCAACACTCTCAGCCGCGCCTCATTTCCGCCCAACCCTTGACAATTCCCCTCCCCATCAGTTACCATATTCTTCTGGGGGTTACATGGCTATACGCTTGATTTTTTATTCAACATAGAGCGATCGCGCCCATATTCAGGGGATGAGCAACAACTTTTGAGGGGGAATTTTTCATTCCCCTGCTAACAACCAAAAACCCGTATAAGTTACCCCAGAATCATCAGGTTGAATCAAGAGAAAATGTAATCCCTTAGCCAAGCGTTTACGAGTCTCAAACATCCGCGCCGCCTGAGCGACATCATCATCATCAAAAGTAGCAACTACCCAGCGATCGCTCAACCCCGCCTCTAAAATCAAGCCATCAGGTTGTCCGGGAATGTAATTCAAGCCGACAGGTTTAACCGACTGTAACCATCTAGCCAAGCGCATAGACTGGCGACCCCCATCAATAACCACCCCGGAAATAGCAACGGTAGAAGCCAGACCCAAATTCAGGGGTAGTAAAAATGATGGCATATCCAAAATAGGAATAGGGCGATCGCCAAAGACTTCCTGAAGGTCTCCCGCTGGAAGAGTCGCAAACCGCCAGCGCGTCCCCCAGAGATTTTCCGGTAGAGGTAAAGGGGGTAATTTATCAATAGCCAAAGGATCATAATCCTCGCCAGTATAACCCGGCATTTGGGGATAAATTAACATCATCTCTGCCAGCAATTTTTTTAAACCCAGCGTCCGACGAGTCCCCTGGACAGTCACCCCCAACTGTTTACCCACCACCTCAAAGAGATTCAAGCAAGCAGGTCGAAACACCTGAATCAGATCAGGTTGATCAGTGTCCCAAATTTCTTCTAACTGTTTCAGCAGCCAAGTAGAGTTAGCTTCCGACTGAGGACAAGTCGCCACCAATAAGCGATCGCCGAATTCATCACAAAGTAACAGTTCCCACAAAGGCTGTCCGCTGTCATCCCGAAGAGGACGGCGATAAAAATCAGCTTGCCATATCCGCATAAAAAATCAAGCCATTAGTGAATCATTTAATCAATCTTAAAGTCAAAGGATAGCGATATCTGATACCCTCATTAGCTTTGCTGGCTGCCACAATAGTAAAAATCAAATCAAACAACAACACCGCAAATAGCAGAGGAATTCCAACTAAAAACACAATCAACACGATGGATACAAACAGATATATCAAAATGCTGATTTGAAAATTCAACGCTTCTTTAGCTTGATATTCAACAAATGGCATCTCATCCTTTTTCAGCAGCCAAATCACCAAAGGTCCAACGATATTAGCCACAGGTATGACATAACCCACAAAAGAGCTCAGGTGTGCGATCATACCCCAAGTTCTGCTTTCTTGATCTATCTGGTTCCGTCGATCAGTCATGTTGCCTCCATAGCTAAGTATGATGCCACTGTTGATCTATCTTAATACCATTTTAAGCAGATAGTACCTTAGCGCACCCCGTAGAACCATCAACTGTGATAGGTTAGGTAGAGAAAAAGCCTACTAATTAGGGTATCAACTAGCTAATTATACAAATGGGAACCGAAACAATCGTACTGCTATCGAGCCGAGAAATTGAAAAGATGCGCCAAGCCGGAAAGTTAGCCGCGCAACTACTGAACCACCTAGAACCGATGGTTAAACCAGGAGTCAGTACCCTAGAACTCAACGATGAAGCCGAACGCTGGACTCAGGCTCATGGTGCCCGTAGCGCTCCCCTCGGTTATAATGGGTTCCCCAAGTCTATTTGTACCAGTGTTAACGAAGTTATCTGTCACGGTATCCCCAGCGCCAAGCAGATTCTTCAAGATGGAGATATCATCAATATTGATGTCACCCCTATAGTTGATGGCTACCACGGCGACACCTCAAAAACCTTTTTTGTAGGTAATCCTTCCCCGACGGCTCAAAAATTGGTTGAAGTCACGGAGGAATGTTTGCGGCGGGCTATTGCGACGGTGAAACCGGGTAGTCGCATAGGGGATATTGGGGCTGCTATTCAAGAGTACGCGGAAAGTTATGGGTTTTCTGTAGTGCGGGATTTTGTCGGTCACGGGGTTAATACCGTCTTTCATACAGCACCGCAAATTCCCCATTATGGAACCCGTGGAAAAGGTAAAAAACTGCGCTCAGGAATGGTTTTTACGATTGAACCGATGATTAATGAGGGAACCTGGGAAGCAGAGGTACTCGATGATGGTTGGACAGCAATTACCACAGATGGTAAGCTGTCTGCTCAATTTGAACACACGATCGCTGTAACTGACCAGGGAGTTGATATTTTAACTTTACCATAGCGATCTTGGTTAAACCAGCCAGGTAGGGACAATTGATCAGTTGCCCCTACTCTCGGAAATAGCTAATATTAACTCCAGCCTAGGATATGGCTTGATAACTCATTACAGTAAACTGGGGCGGAAGGATTCGAACCTCCGAATGGCGGGACCAAAACCCGCTGCCTTACCGCTTGGCGACGCCCCAATAATCTCTCAGCTTTATTATCATATCAACACTCACCCCGGTTTTGTCAAGTGTTTTGGGAAATTTTTTTTCAGCCCCCTATCTTCCCGGACATGGAAAGCAGTCAGAGGCTGGTAGATCTAATGAGCGTGCTTGAGTTCCGGGGGGGGTTGAATAGGAATCTGAATCGCAAATGTGCAGCCATCTCCCGGCTTGGAGATACATTTGAGGCTTCCTCCGTGCTTTTCAACAATAATCCGGTAACTAATTGATAGTCCCAGTCCGGTCCCCTTCCCAACGGGTTTAGTGGTAAAAAATGGATCAAACAATCGATTTTTTAAATCCTCTGGAATACCTTGACCATTATCATGAATCTGAATCAACACCTGTTGACTTTTGGATACGGGAGGTTTGATCATCCCTTCAGAGGTGGTTTTGATGACATCAGAAGCGGGAAGTGGAAATAAGTTAGACCCAGAGCTAATTGATACGACTTGGGTGGTAATGGTGATCATACGGGGGTCTGGTTGATTATCTAAAGCATCGATCGCATTACTGAGAATATTCATAAACACCTGGTTAAGCTGTCCCGCATAACATTCCACCCTAGGAAGTTGACCATATTTTTTAACCAGTTCAATACCAGAACTACTACCTTTTGCTTTCAGGCGGTTTTGCAGAATCAATAAGGTGCTATCAATACCCTCGTGAATATCCACGGGTTTCATTTCCGCCTCGTCTAAACGGGAGAAGTTCCGTAGAGAGACGACAATTTGACGAATGCGATCGGCTCCCATTTCCATGGAAGACAGGATTTTCGGTAAATCCTCCACCAAAAAGTCTAGGTCAATATCTTCTATGCGTTCTTGGATCACTTCCAGGGGTTCTGGATATTGTTCTTGATACAGTTCCACCAATTCCAGCAGATCCTTAGTATAATCGCGGGCATAGGTGAGGTTCCCATAGATAAAATTAACCGGGTTATTAATTTCGTGGGCTACCCCCGCCACCATTTGTCCTAAACTAGACATTTTTTCACTTTGAATCAATTGTGACTCTTTTTGTTGCAAGTCCTGGAGAGCCTCGCTTAGGTGGAAGGCTTGAGTTTGGGCGGCTAAGGCGGCGGCTCTAGTTTGGGCGTAAAGTTCGGCTTGGTCAATGGCGATCGCTAATTGATCTACTACGGCTCGTAATAGTTCCACATCACTATCTATCCAATCGCGAGGACTATTATATTGATTACAGACGACAGCCCCCCGCTGTCCCGATCGCGTCTCCAGGGGTAGTAAAATTTCCGAAGCAATTCCCGCATCTTCCAGTAATCCCCTGGTAGTTGCATCTAAAACGGTTGTATCTTGTAGATTATTAACCTGTACTGTTTCCCGGTTACAGATTTTATGAGCCAACCAGCCAATTTTATCGGAGGGGTAATCTTCTAAAACTGTTGATAAAGAAGGCGATCGCGATTCGTGAGTAATGGCAAAATTATGTCTGTTCGGTTGGGTGGGTAAGTACCACAAAAAATGGCATTGGTCGATTTGTAGAACACTGCGGATCTCCTGAACTGCTGTTCCCAAAATTGTGTCAATATCTAGGGAATTGCGGATTTGACTAGCCAAGCGAAATAGTAAGGCTTCCCTACGGCTTTGCAATTCTTCGCGGGCTTTTACCCGGTCAATTCCTACAGCGATCGCATTAGCAATCCAACCTAGCACATCCTGAACTTGCGGAGATAATGGATGAGAACTACAAATAGCCATCATCCCCATTAACCGCCCTTCTACCACCAGTGGAACTTCTAAGGTTTGGTGGGAAAGCTGCGCCATCTGTTGAGACATTTGCGATAGTTCATGGTTCCATAGCTGAGGTGTGGGTGCTTTCAGGGTAACAATTCCCGCCCCAGCTTGTCGTTCGAGTTGATTAGTTTGACTGTTTATGGTCCATATCGATACCCCCGCGACTTTTAAATACTGATCCATTGCTTTCGCGCAACGATTCAAAATAGTTGGTATTGTCCCACCTTGTCCTAGGGCTTTCCCAACTTCCGCCTCTAATAAAGAAAGGTGCGATCGCTCCCGCAGGATTTCTTCTGCTTGTTTGCGTTCGGTAATGTCACGAGATATAGATACGATCTCTTGGATATCATTATTCTCTTGATTGCGGATAGCATGAGAAGTAGTTTCAAACCATATAAAACTACCATCGGAACGCCGAACTCGATAACTTACCGTATCCACATCAGAGTTACTCAATAAGGTCTGGTGAGATTTCTGGATGCGCTCTCTATCATCAGGGTGGAAAAAATTATAAGCGGAAATTCCTATTAATTCTTCCGGTTCATAACCTAGTAAATCTCGACAGGCTGGAGACGCATAAATATAAATACCCTCAGCATCATGTCGGGAGATTAAGTCTGTAGCATGATCGGCTAACAGACGGTAGCGGGCTTCACTTTCTCGCAGAGCATCTTCGGACTGCTTCCGTTCGGTAATATCAGTTTGAATACCAATAAAATGGGTGAGTTTTCCTCGGTGGTCTCGCACCGGAGAAATAGCTAGTTCATTCCAGAAGCAGCTACCATTTTTCCGATAATTTTTTAATGTCACTTTACATCCTTGTTTGCGTTTGATGGATTGTCTAATCATAGCGATCGCATCTTCATGGGTTTCTGGTCCTTGTAGAAACCGACAGTTTTGACCAATCACCTCTTCTTTAGTATACCCAGTTAGCTTTTCAAAAGCTGCATTACAGTAAATAATTGGCAGATCATTTTTGGTGTTTTCCGAAATTACAATCCCATTAGGACTAGCTTCGATCGCCCGTTGCAATAAATGCAACATTTCTTCGGACTGTTTGCGGTTAGTAATATCAATTCCACAGCCTAATATATATCTGAGAGAGCCATCTGGATTCCTAATGGCACTATTTGACCAAGCGACTAAATGGGAATCTCCATTAGCTCCTTCCCAGAGGTTCTCACACTGTCTTGGAAAATGACCCATCCTTATACTATTCGATTGGACCTGATGAGATGATGGGGGCGGATCGTCAAACTCAATGGCTGCTAAACCCCAATTCAATGATTCCCAGTCTTGATCAAAAATTGATAATCCTAAATCCTCAATCAATAAGCCCTCAACATCTCCCGCTTTATATCCCGTTAATTGTTCACAACTTTTATTAAAACGGACAATCTGACCCTCCGGATCAATCACCACTACTAGGGCGCTAATAGTATCTAAAACCGCATTGACAAAATCCCGTTCTTGTCGGACAATATCCCATACCTTTCTCCTTTCTTGGATAATAGTTTCCAGATGACTTAGTTTCCCGTGTAGGTCCATTAATTGTCTGTGTAAATTAACTTGGTTAGCTACTTGACGACTGAGGGATTCTAGGGCTATAATCTGCCCTGATGAAGGTTGCCAGCACTCATAAGTCATCACTGATAGCATCCCCAATTGATAGCCATCTCGGGTAGTAATTGGAACACCCAGATAGGATTTGATGGGTTGCTCATTGTTAGCGATCGCATGATTAGCCAGCTTGGGGTGAGTGCTGATATCTTGAATAATAATCGGTTGGGAGGTAGGACTGTCGGGCTCGGTGCTGAGATTCCCACCACGATGATAGGCGATCGCATATCCGCAAAAATCCAAATAAACACTCAGATCATCAGATAAGCCTATTTGAGCCTTCAGCCACTGATGAGTTTGGTCGATAAAGCTGATGAAAGCGATCGGTGCATTGGTAATGTGGATAGTCAGGCGAGTTATATCGTCAAAGGAGATGTCAGGGCTAATGCCGATCTGACGCAATACCCCACTTCCCAGGTCGAAAACTCGGCCGTTTAATCTGGACATAGTTTTACCTTAAATTTTACTGTCATATAATTATTCCCACTTCAGGGAAGAGACTGGCACAAAGCACGGATCAGTCTATAACAACGGGTCTGACTATAACAGACCTTAATTGAGAGGGGTAATACCAAACATCCGCATTGATTTTTAACTCGCAACTGGCTTTAAATGGCTTGTCCAAAGTCTTAATGCCACACCGCAATTACCTTTAATTTAATCTTAACAAAAAAACAGGCCGTTCTTATAAATTTGTAACTGGACTTAACACCATCAATGACCTAGCGCGTGAACATAACCATACTGTTATACTTACATTTAGGCTCTCACCTATATTAGCCATCATATCCTAGGATGTAGGGCTAGTATCCCTGCACAAATCTACAATAAATTGTTCAGATCAGGAACATCAACCCAAGTCCCTGTAACATTGGATTCATGGGTGAGATCCATTAGTAATTGAGAATAGACCCCCTCCCGCAAAGAAGGTACCAGGGACTCATGGCGTGAGATAGCTTCCATCCAGCGATCGACAACCCGCAAAAAGGCAGAGATGCGACCATCATCATGAGTTTTGGGAAACTGCAAATTATCGGGAATGGCAATTTCTGCCAAATCTTCCCCAGCTTTACTTCCCCACAATTTGAAACCGTGGATATAGTCTTTTTGATTATTGCTACCGAGAATTAATGTTCCATCACTACCATAGACTTCTACCCAGTGTCCCCGTCCCTGGAAGGTGCAAGAACTCAAACATACCTGACAGGGGGTTCCGTCGGCTAACTCCAAGATTAAATTACAGGTATCATCGGCATCTACAGGCTTCAGTTTGCCGGACTCAGCCGGATCAGGACGTTCGGCTATGGTTGTGCTTAACTGTCCGCACAGGCGGCTTATCGGACCAAATAGCCAGTGTATATAGTCGAAGCTGTGGGAACCGATCGCGCCTAAAGCACCGCCGCCCTTTTGTTTCTCAGCATACCAGTTCCAGGGTCGATTAGCATCCGCGCGACTGGACACTAACCAATCAATCTTGACTAGCCTCGGTTGTCCGACATATCCCTGGCGTAGTAGTTTTTCTAATTGCAGCCATTGCGGGACAAAGCGAAATTCAAAATCCATGGTGGTGACACAGTTTTTGTCGTTAGCCAGTTGATACAGATATTTGGCCTCTTCAACATTAACAGTGGTGGGTTTTTCTAATAACAGATGTTTTCCAGCGTGGAGAACTTCTTTGGCCATCTGAAAGTGGAGAAATGGGGGGGTAGCAACGGTAACAGCGCTGACTTCTGGTATAGTGACCATTTGACTCACCCGATCGCTGGCGTGGGGAATATTATGTTCAGATGCGATCGCCTTGGCTTTGTCTAGATCTCGATGGTAAACTGCTATAATCTCCGTGCGGGGGTGTTCCTTGAGAGCCGGGATGTGGACTTTTTGACCAAATCCCGTCCCGACTACGGCAATACCAATTTTATTTGCGGTCATAACTTACTCGTTCCGATCATCTATCCTAAGTGGGATCCTAGCACTGTTTAGTTAACTATTGTTAGCCGCTGGACTGCTAATGATGGTCAACTATTGCCAACAGGCGATCGCACCACAGACTTGATCAACCTCCTTGCTACTAGCCCAAAAGCTGACCTAAGTTCACCAAGATTTAATTTTAACCATCGTCAAAAATCTCGGAGTGTGTTATAATGGGAATGGTGGCGAAAAATAGTTTTTTCCCCGTGCATTAGATACATTAATTTTTCTCACTCCAATCAACAATGGGTCTTGTATTTAAGCAAGGCTATGCTTGTCCTGTTCCTGGTAATATGAATTTGCTTTATAGGATGAGGTGCGATCGCGCCACTTTGGCTTTATTATTGTTTTTAGGTGGGCTGCTGTTCTGGTTATCGCCATCTGCGGCGTGGGCGGGTTCATTAAGCGATCGTGAATTTCCCGACTGGAAAGGAAAACCCGTCTTGAGTGAAGCGAGGGGAGATTTAGTCTACCCAGAATGGATGGCGGGAAAATGGGATGTCACCAGTACCCTAGTGGAGGCGCGCGCCCCCCTAGCACCGGATCTGGTAACTCCTGGTTTTGAGGGAAATCTTGGCTATCTCGATCAACCCATAAGTTTTCAAGTCCAGTTTAGGGAGATGAAATCTGCGCCTATATCCTCGGTGTTATCTCCGGTTCCCCGGTTGAAGTTAGAGGAAAAACTCTATCCTGAGATAGTAGCCGATCGCTCTGGTAATGCGTTAAATATTGCTAAGGCTATATTAGGCGATCGGGGGGTGATATCCGTACAGGTTGACCCCAATAATCCCAACCGCCAAATTACTAAATTTCCTGGCGATCGTAGCTTGATATCTGTGGTAACCAGTCGCGGAACAGAAACACCATCACCAGGAGAATTTATCGCCTCAGAAATCGCCCAGCAGATATTTGAGGGAGAATCAACCCTATATCTGAATGAGGTAGAAACAACCACAGCTTATCGACAGGAGAAACAAGGGATAGTAGGTAATCAGATGACAGCGATTTACCTATCCCCACAAGATCCTAATTACTTTAAAGCCGCCGGAAATCCCGTCGCCCTTTATCGCTATCAACTAACGTTACAACAAGTTACCAATCAGGGGGATTAATTATCTATGAAATTCAATTTAGGCTGTCAGCTAAATTATGAGATTTATAGCGATAGTACCTTAATTTTCAATATTGCAGTTTGCAATAACCGATTTCAAAATATCCTCCAAGAAGACCTACACATTGCACCTGATGTTCCTATGGATGAATACATTCCTCCAGAACTAGAAAACCGATACATTAGGGTTAATTCACCTCCCGGAAATTTGGAAATATCTTATCAAGCAACAGTTGAATTTAAACCCTTTGAAGAACACCCTCACGATATTCATGAAGTTACCCCAGCGAAACTGCCTTTGGATGTGTTACCTTATTTATATCCTAGTCGCTATTGTGAGTCCGATCGCTTGATGCGGTTCGCCCAGACCGAGTTTGGTGATTTAGTTCCTGACTATTCGCGAGTGACAGCTATCTGTAATTGGATTTATGAAAATGTCACTTATTTATCCGGGAGTACCAACGCCCATACCTCCGCTTTTGATACGGTTACGGAAAGGGCGGGAGTTTGTCGAGATTTTGCCCATTTAGGTATTGCTTTGTGTCGGTCTTTGAATATTCCCGCGCGGTTTGTGACTGGCTATGCTTATGATTTGCAACCCCCCGATTTTCATGCCTATTTTGAGGCTTATTTAGGCGATCGCTGGTATTTGTTTGATGCGACTCGTTTAGTTCCCCGGACTGGGTTGATCCGCATTGGGACCGGAAGAGATGCAGCCGATGTTTCTTTTGCTACCATTTTCGGGTCAGTCTTTATGTCGAAAATGGAGTTATTTGTTGATTGTATCAGTCCCGGTGAATGTCCTATATATACTGAGGAGGCGATCGCCTTTTTGGAGTAGTCAACATCAGATTACGCTAATATGAGAGAATCCTAGTCAAGTGATAACCATCGTGGTTATAGGAGGGTCAAGCATCATGTTGGGAAGGATAATGGCGATCGCCAAAAATGTGTTTTGGGAAGTCATGCGCGCTAGGGTTCTCTATATTTTGGGTATCTTTGCGCTGTTGATGGTAGCAGCAGTTGAACTAATGCCGCAAGTCGCTGCTAGTTTAGAAGATAAAATTGTCTTAGATCTCGGTTTAGCTGCTATCAGCATTCTTAGCTTAATTGTCGCAGTTTTTGTCAGTACCAACTTAATTAACCAGGAAATTGAAAAACGCACCGTTTACTTACTGATTTCCAAGCCAGTTAGCCGCCCGGAATTGATTATTGGTAAACATTTGGGTTTGTGGGCGGTTTTAGCAGTTTTATTGGTGGTAATGACAGTCATATATATGGGGGTTTTAAGTCTTAACCAAATTCCCTACCCCGGACAAAGTATCGCCATTTCTAATCTGTTTATTTGGATTAAGTTTGGGCTAATTGGAGCCGCCGGGATTTTGTTAGGGGTGTTGACGAGTTCTCTCTTGGCTACACTCCTAACTTTTGCGGTTTATGTAATGGGGAGTTTGAGTCGAGACTTACTCGAATTAGGTCAAATTAGCGATAGTAACACCATTGAAAATGTCACTACGGCTATGTATGTCATTTTACCGGATTTAGCCCGTCTGAATCTCAAAAATGATGCCGTTTATGCCGAGATCCCTGATGTTCCTATTCTCGTGGCTAATGCTGGATATGGTATCATTTACACCGTCCTACTCTTAGCCTTGGCGATCGCTATTTTTTCCCGCCGAGAATTATAAGCCATTAGTCATCATATCCCGCCCACACAGAGGCTAAATTTCCCTGACTGGGTGCTAACTGGTTAATAAGTTGGTTAATCCGCTTTTCTAGCTGTTGTAAAGACGACTCTCGGCTGGCTGGTTTGATATCGGATAAATTCCAATACTCGACCGTATTCACCCAGGAAGGATATCGTTTAACCATTAATGGACGATAGGTTGATTCATCAATGGCAATCGTTTTATTGGCATTTTTAAAGTTGATTTGAGATACGGGTCTGATAGTCCGCACAGAATAATCTAAGGAAATACCCCGTTTCTCCAATTCGTCAATCACCTCTAAGGCGATCGCCCCCATTGAATAATTACTAGAATAATGGCTTTTATCTACTGGTAATAAACCAGAATAAGCACGCCAACTCAAGCCCCTGGTTTCCGCCAAATAATTAAACAAATATTCAGAAAATCGACTGAGGTAGTCATTTCCTGTAGACAAAAATAAAATGGTTTTCATAAGCACCTTGATGTTGATTAGATGTGGGTTCAGACAGCGACCATGTATCTGCTAGGGGAGAAGTTGCTAAATTAGCCCTGCCATGTTCTCAATCAATCTTACCGTAGATCATAGTATAGCAACAACCACTATAACTTATTTGACAGATTTCGGCAATTTATTTGATGGCGATAAACTTAGAACGCCCCCAGACAGTGGATAATCAGAATAGTCTCAACTCATAGACTGAGTACCATAGTGATAAAACTTCTCAAAAGTGATCATCTTAACCCAGTGGCGAGTTGTGACAATTGACTAAAAATGCGATCGCATTATACCACAACCATAGCCATTCAGTGTATTGTCAATCACATAAAACTTTTCAGTTATACAATTGGTTCACCATCACGGCGTAAATGGTTAAGGCTGGGGTTCTGTGGTCACTTATTAAGTTTTTTGGAAAACTGAATCATTTTCTCCCAGATGGCAGGATAATAACAGAGATAGGGTTAGGTCCACAAAGCTGAGACTTTGAGGACAGCCGGGCAATTATCCGCCCTCAACTCCTATCAGTAATAAGATTTACAAGCCAATCACCCTATGAATATTCAAACGGTTATCCTACGGGGTTCTTATTTAGATCAGCTAGTCCATGAACTCTGCGACTACTTCCCCGATGTCATTGTCCGCACTATTGGTAATGTCAATATCTTAGTCGAGGAGTCTTTGTCGGCGCGAATTTCTGCCAATTTGTCAACCACGATAATTTTAAACTATGCCGAATTTGACTATTGTGAAATCGATGTCATCACTGCTGGTGGAGATGTCGGGTTTTTAAATCTAGGTTATGGTGCGGGTAAAGCTAGGATTGACAGCTTTGTGGAGATGCTAGAATCAATCTGCAAGTCCCATAACTGGAAAATTGAACGAAAAATCGATCAGTAGGATCACTTTATTGTTAAAATTCGTAAAGGAACTGTTAAGGATAATGTAGGATGCGGGTTGCGATCGCTGGAGCTGGATTAGCTGGCATGGCCACGGCTGTTGATCTGGTTGATGCCGGACATGAAGTAGAACTATTTGAGTCTCGCCCCTTTGTGGGTGGTAAAGTAGGTAGCTGGGTAGACCCAGAAGGTAATCATGTCGAAATGGGTCTGCACGTCTTTTTTGGCTGCTACTACCAACTATTTGATTTAATGAAAAAGGTGGGAGCCTTTGAGAATCTGCGATTAAAAGACCATATTCACTGCTTTGTCAACCGCGATGGCGTGATCGGAAGTTTAGATTTCCGGTTCATCACTGGCGCACCCTTCAACGGACTCAAGGCCTTTTTCACAACTTCTCAGCTTTCCGTTCAGGATAAATTGCAAAATGCGATCGCCCTGGGAACTAGCCCCATTGTCCGGGGTTTGGTAGACTTTGAGGGAGCCATGAGAAACATTCGAGACCTAGATCAAGTCAGTTTTGCGGACTGGTTTCGCCGCCAGGGAGGGTCTGAAGGTAGCCTCAAACGAATGTGGAACCCCATCGCCTATGCTTTAGGTTTTATCGATACTGAAAATATCTCCGCGCGCTGTATGCTGACGATTTTTCAGTTTTTCGCCGCCAAAACAGAAGCCTCCGTCTTGCGAATGTTGGAAGGGTCTCCAGCGGAATATCTCCATAAACCTATTGTTAACTATCTCCAACAACGGGGCGCTAAAATTCATCTGCGACGACGGGTTAGAGAAATTCAGTTTACCGAAATTGACGGCCAAACCCATGTCACTGGCTTGGTGGTAGCCCAAGGGGAAACCGAAGAAACCATTATTGCAGATGCTTATGTTTGCGCCTGTGATGTTCCTGGGGCTCAAAAAATGCTCCCAGAGGCTTGGCGAAAATGGCCGGAATTTGACAATATTTACAAGTTAGATACTGTTCCCGTAGCCACAGTGCAATTGCGCTTTGATGGTTGGGTAACAGAACTTCAAGACTCACTCGCACGCCAACAGTTAGAAAAAGCCGCAGGTATAGATAACTTGCTGTATACTGCTGATGCCGATTTCTCCTGTTTTGCTGATTTGGCTTTAACCAGTCCGGGGGACTATTACCGTCCCGGACAGGGTTCTCTGCTACAGTTAGTTTTGACTCCTGGCGACCCTTTTATTAAACAAAATAATGAGGCGATCGCCAATCATGTT
Organism: Limnospira sp.; assembly: GCF_051859755.1. Taxonomy (NCBI): domain Bacteria; kingdom Bacillati; phylum Cyanobacteriota; class Cyanophyceae; order Oscillatoriales; family Sirenicapillariaceae; genus Limnospira; species Limnospira sp. Next base: position 1,903 of record NZ_JBIMLI010000109.1, on the reverse strand, counting down.
CTCCAGCAAGTTCACCAACTTTTCCCATCTTCCCGAGAGTTAAATATGACTTGGTATAGTGTAGTTAAACTAGCCCAGTCCCTCTATCGGGAAGCCCCCGGAATGGACCCCTACCGTCCCCCCCAAAAAACTCCCATTGCTAACTTTTTCTTGGCTGGAAGTTACACACAACAGGATTATATTGATAGCATGGAAGGTGCTACCCTCTCTGGGCGACAGGCTGCCCGTGTGATCCTGGAAAATGCTGCTAACTTTCTCCAAATGAGCAAGCCGGGCGTACAGCCATAAAATCTTGTCCCTGTCTGGCTTGCTATAAGTAGGGCGGGGACTGTGCCTAAATATCAACTACCTCACACCTTAATAATTAAGTAACTAAAATGGCTGATTGGTTAGAACATAGCGTGCAAATTGAAGTTAATGTTCCCATTGATATCGCGTGGGATTTATGGTCAGATTTAGAACAAATGCCACGGTGGATGAAGTGGATCGAGTCCGTCAAAATCTTAGACGACAACCCGGAACTTTCTAAGTGGAAATTAGCTAGTGGTAACTTTGAATTTAGCTGGCTTTCTCGCATTCTTAAAGAGATTCCACATCAGATTATTCAATGGGAATCAGTCGATGGGTTGCCTAACCGAGGCGCTATCCGTTTTTACGATCGCCATGGTAGTAGTATTGTCCGCCTCTCAGTCTCTTATGCCATTCCCGGTCTGTTAGGGAAAATTATGGATAATCTCTTTCTTGGGGGTGTCGTTGAGTCTACTATTGCTAAGGATTTGGAACGTTTTAGGGATTATGCTTTAGATTATTATGCTCGTCGCTGAACTTTATTTATGGGAAGGGTTGACAGGTCGCCCCAAATCGTGATACTATATTGACATACTTTCAAATAATGGTAGTATTTGCAAACCATAAAATTTTGTCTATATTGCGATTTTTTAATATAGTAGCAGAAACGAACTCAGAAAGCAACCCCTACCCCCTACTTGTGACGAGGGGCTTGTTACAAAACTTAACATAATTCCGAGGACAATTAACAATGAATAATTCCCGGTGATTGGCTATTGCCTAATGGGGGCGGGTTGAGGAAAATAAAATGATGTAGGAATTGATCATTGAGAGGGTCTGGGGTGAAACGATCCATGATCGACAATTCCGAATTATTTTCCTTTAAAGGTCCGGTGTTGGGGTATATTCAACAATATTGCAGGATTCGTAATACAGATTTTGTGGATTCTGTCTATGTAGTTTAGAACAAATGGGAGAAGAATTTTAATGAAACGATTGGGTCAGGTATTAGCCTTAGTAGGCTTGTTGGTAGGTTTGCTAGGATGGAGTGTCCCTCAGCCTGCATGGGCAGCGGATTTGAGTTTTGTTCAATTACGGAGTCTGCAAGCACCTGTTTTGGCGGAAGTTAACCGTAGAAACAAGGCTGATGCCAAGTTGGGTACTGAATTTGGGAAAAAATTGGATTTGAATAATAGCTCAATCCGAGAATTCCGTCAATATCCGGGAATGTTTCCCACCTTGGCCAAAATTATCATTGACGCAGCGCCCTATGATTCAGTGGAGGAAGTATTAGAAATTCCGGGGTTAACCGATGCCCAGAAAGAGATTATAGAACGCTATATCGGTGAGTTTACCATCACTCCGGTAGAGCCGATTCTACAGGAAGGAGATTTCCGCCTCAATACCGGAGTCTATGACTAGGTTGGAGTAGAGAATCCGTTGATGGCTCAAATATAAGTATTCAAGGCTAGGAATCAGGCTAAGAATTATGACCGCCGCCATTTCTCTGGACAACGCGCCCTAAGTAGGTGTGGGTCTGTCAGCACCCCCGGCTGAAGCACAGGGGCTTCGTGCCCCCCTTTCAGGTAGCTGACCAGCTATAGCCTTAACTGGC
>NZ_JBIMLI010000108.1:0-18041 GCF_051859755.1 Limnospira sp. | reverse complement strand
AATCCTCACCGGGTAGTTATTTCGGGCATTTCAGCCCTATTTCATACCCGAACGTCTCGCACCATACGCTTACACTTGTCACTACTGAGTTCTTCGACCAATTCCCTCAGAGCACTTGGGGACTTAAAACGTTCCGTTTATATGGGCGTTCCATCCTTAGATTTGTCCTGTCCACCGGGGTACTTTAAAGGTCTATGCAGGTGGTAGTACAAAACCCCTGCTGTTCCCCTTGCCCTTTTGGGCGCAGCGTATCAACCCATTACGCTACTGGCTAATTACGGTGGTTCATGTCAGACATTAGGTTCCCCTAATCGTAGATGGTTGGCAGTGGTCTCGTTTCTGGTGTTAGGTTACACCTCGGAGCCTTCCGTTCCCCGCTTCAATCCCAGGTTTGTGGGTCTTGAAACTGGGGGTGGCTATCGCCGTCACCCTCAACCCTGATTTCCCTTCATTCCTGTACGGTTCCCCGTCTTTTCCTAGGTTCGGTTTCCCGTCCCTCTGATTGTTAAGAAATGTTAAGAATTGTTACAGGGTTTGTTGACCTTGGGTTCCCTGCCTCATTTTGTATCTTATGATACTAAATTTAGGGACATATAAACAGTTATAGGGATGTTCAGAAGCGAGCTTCTTATATTCAACCAAGGGGCTGAAGTCCCTACCAGGCGGTTATTTCGGGTATTACACCCCTATTTCATGCCTGAACGTCTCGCACAGCACTATCTAGCCTAACCCAACATTTCCAACTATCTCACTTGATTTAGCCCCCGATCGCTTATAATAAGGGTTTGCATTTAATTTTCAACTGGAGGGTACTATGTCTCGTGTCTGTCAGCTTACAGGAAAACGGGCTAATAACGGAATGGCTGTCTCTCACTCCCACCGTCGTAGTCATAAACTACAACAAGCTAATTTGCAGTGGAAACGGATATGGTGGCCCCAAGGTAAGCGCTGGGTACGTCTGAAACTTTCCACTAAGGCTATTAAAACTATTGAGAAGAAAGGGTTACAGGCTATGGCTAAAGAGGCTGGCATCGATCTCAATAAATTTTAGCTTTTCGGGCTACACATCACCCATTTCTATTGATAATGGAACTCCCTCTCCTTCTGGGAGAGGGCGCTCGGGCTGGGAGCATCAATTTTACAGGATATACTTCCTATCCTACCCCTTGCATTTAGCCAGAATTAGACCAAACCAATTGTTACTATCAGTCCAAGTCTTGACGGGTTGTAAACCTTGCTGGTTGAGATAATTCTGCATATTTTCTAGTTCAAATTTTCGGGAAATTTCGGTGCGGACTGTTTCCTGGGCGCTAAAATTGACGGTCAGGTTTAAACTTTGCAGACGTACAGTTTGCTGACAGAGACTGCGTAGGTGCATCTCAATTTGATGTTCTTCTAGGTTATAAAAAGCCCAATGTTCAAAGTTGTTGATATCAAAATCACCATCAAAACGATGGTTTAAATGTGACAGCATATTTAAATTAAAAGCTGCCGTTACCCCTTGACTATCATTATAAGCGGCTTCTAAAATATCGGTAGGTTTATGTAAATCCACACCTAATAGGAAATATTCCCCTGGTAATAAAGCGGCTGTAATTTGTGAGAAAAAGCGATCGCACTCACTTGGGGTTAAATTTCCCAAGGTGCTACCCAGAAAGCAAATCATGCGACTGGGAAGCGGTGCGGGTTCTAATGTCGCTAAAGCCTGTTCATAGGTGGCTACAATTCCATGAACTTGTAAAGATGGATAATCTTCTAACAATTGATAGGCGCTAGTTTCCAAAATACCCCCACTAATATCAATGGGAAGATAACGCAAAGGATAGCCTAAACTTTGGTAAGCATCTAATAAAATCCGAGTTTTAGTAGAACTACCACTCCCTAACTCTACCAATTCCGTCGGACCAGTTAAAGTGGCAATTTCCGACGCAAAATCCCTTAAAATAGCCGTTTCTGTGCGGGTCGGATAATATTCGGGTAATTCGCAGATTTTTTCAAATAACAGAGAACCCTGATCATCATAAAAATACTTAGGGGACAGAGTTTTGGGCTGGTAGGTGTTGGCTAGACCCTCGATTATATCATAACCCGTGGCGGGTTCATTGGCTGGGGTCTGGTTGGCATTAACTAGAGATTCAATCCTGATTCGTTGCTGGAGTAGGGAGCGATCGCTCGTTTCTGTAGTAGTCTGAGGGTGGGAGATATACATTATGGCTAAAGTATACACAGCAATGGCATCAAAAAAACTGCTGCCATTATGTATTGTCCCATACCATTGTCAACAAAAGGTTATGTTAACCGAACCCAAAAACCATCAACTGTTATGGCTTACCCTAAGAAACGTAACCGTGAGCATCCCTCGGTAAATTCCCAGTGGTCTACCGAAAGCGAATTGGTAGGTTTGGAATTTGAACTCACAGCTACGGACAATCATACCCTTTACCCCCAATATACCATTGGTCTACACGCCTGGTTTCTTGACCAAGTGCGTAACACTAACCCAGAACTTTCCCAATATCTCCATGATGGACAATCAGAAAAAGCCTTTACGATTTCAGGGTTGTCCGGTTCCCTAATGACCTCTGGAAAAAATCTGCAATTACAAGGCGATCGCCTCTATCATTGGTATGTCACGGGGTTATCTCGTCCGGTAGTTCAGTGGCTAGGGAAATGGACCCAAAACCTACCCCCCCGCATTGAACTCAGAAACGCCCCCCTAACTATCAATTCCTGTAAAGTCTTCCTGGAAGCCAATACCTATGAGCAACTGTGGGAACAGCAGTCCCCCAAAACCGGAAACCTGAAATTAAGTTTCCTCTCTCCCACCAGTTTTCGTCACAAAGGACATCATCTCCCCCTACCAATTCCAGTTAACCTCTTCCATAGCTACCTGCGGCGGTGGAATGATTTTTCTGACATCAAATGCGATCGCGACTTATTTTTAGAATGGGTCGATGAGTTTGTCATCCTCCAACGTCATCACCTACAGTCCGTCAAAGTCGCAGCCGGAAAACGGGGAATGGTAACCGGGTTCACCGGAGCCATTGAATTAGCTACCTCCCAGAAAAGCAAAACCAAGTTTTCTGGAAATATCCAACAGCAGCAACAGCTATTTTACGCCCTAGGACAACTAGCCCCCTACTGTGGAACGGGACATAAAACCCCCTTTGGTTTAGGACAAACTCGCTTAGGCTGGTTAGTAGAAGATATTCAGCCTATCTCTACTATTCAACAAATACTAGCCGATCGCATTCTGGAATTAACCGAAATTTTCCGTTCCCAAAGACGGCGCACCGGGGGAAACCGCGCCACCGACATAGCCGAAACCTGGGCGACTATTCTGGCGCGTCGGGAGTTGGGGGAATCTCTACAAGCGATCGCTACTGATTTGGAAATGCCATATCAGACAGTAAAAACCTATGCTAAACTAGCACGGCGCGCCTTAAATTAAAACATTCATCAGATGCACAAAAAACACCAGATGCTGTTATCTAACTTGGTTAGGGGTAGTCGGCGACGGTTCCGAGTCCTATGGCAATTTTTAGGACTGTTTGGCTTGGTTAGCTTCCTCATTATCAGTTGCGGTCAACCCAATAATCAAACCACTACTACCCCAGGGTCTAGTAACGGCGACGAACGGATTATTATTGGTACTACCCAAACTCTCCGCACTATCGATCCAGCCGATGCCTATGAGGTTATTTCTGGCAATCTTCTGTATAATTTAGGCGATCGCCTCTACGCCTATGAAGTGGGAACTACCCAACTCCAGCCTCAACTGGCTACCGATTTTCCTACCATTAGCGACGATAGGCTAACCTATACTATGCCCCTACGTCAGGGAGTTCTTTTCCATGATGACACGCCCTTTAATGCTGAGGCGATGGCTTTTTCCCTGCGGCGGTTTATTGAAAACGGCGGACCCCCTTCCTCTTTACTCTCCGATATTGTTGATGAGATTACTGCCACCGGGGAATATGAATTAACTATTAAACTCAAGCGTCCCTTTGCGGCTTTCCCCTCCCTATTAGCATTTTCGGGAGCTTGTGCGGTTTCCCCTAGTGCTTATGAAATTGGACCTGGGAAATTTCGGCCTAATTCTTTTGTCGGAACCGGACCTTATGTTTTAACAGAATATGGTGTAGATCTGATTCGCCTCAATCCTTTTGAACAATATTGGGGGGATAAAACAGCTAATCAAGGTGTCGATTTACAACGTTTTTCTAGTCCTGCTAATTTGTTTAATTCTTTCCGAACTAATGCTGTCGATATCGCTTATATATCCCTGGAACCTGACCAAATTGCGAGTTTATTAGAAGGCGCTGAACAGGGAAGATGGCAAGCAATTACTGCTGATGGAAATACTATTAATTATATAGTATTAAATGTGAACAGCGAACCCCTAGACCGGGTGGAAGTGCGACAGGCGATCGCCTCTTTAGTCGATAGAAACTTAATTAATGAAAGGGTGCTGCGAGGACAAGCTGAACCTCTTTATAGTCTCATTCCTACTACTTTTGAAAGTTACCTTCCCGTGTTTAAGGAAGCCTACGGAGATGCTAATTTTGAGCAGGCTAAACAACTGTTAACAGAGGCGGGATTTACTCCCGAAAACCCCGCTGTAGTTGAACTTTGGTATGGTGCGAACTCCCAGAAACGTCAAGAGTTGGCGGCTACTCTCAAGGCTTTATCTGATAATAATTTGGGGGGTATTTTACAGTTACAACCCCAAAGTGTAGACACAACTACGGCTTTTCAAAATTTGGAGAAGGGAATTTATCCCACTTTTATTCTCGATTGGTATGCGGATTTCTTGGACCCTGATAACTATATACACCCCTTTCTGGATTGTGCTAATGGTTCCCCCGAAACGGGATGCGTCGAAGGTGCTAGTCAATATCATGGGTCCTTTTATTATAGCGATCGCATGAATCAGTTAATTCGACAACAGCGCACTGAAGCTAATCCTGAGACTCGACAAGCTATCTTTCACGAAATTCAACAACTCCTGGCTGAGGATGTGCCTTTTATTCCCCTATGGCAAGACAAAATCCATGTTTTCGCCCAAAACAACATTCAAGGGGTCAACCTCCAGGCTAATCAACAGTTCCCTTTCTGGCCTTTGGCTAAATTCACTTCTCAATAACTGATAGCTGGGACGGGCGCTATGCTCTACTGTCCCATTTTGGGGGTCGGTTAACCAACCAATCCCTATCAGCCAACCCCTCCCCCTACCTAGTAGGCGGCGAGTCAATATATGGCTCTCAAAACTTGTGGTCGCTGAAGATCCTTAATGGTTCTACTTCCCGTGCAAAATAGCACCGTGGATATTTCGGCTACCAGAATGTCTACCAAACTATCAACAGCAGCCTCTGACTCAGCCGCCGCCTGTAAAAAAGGCCACGCTAAACCCGCTAAATCAGCACCTAAAGCGATCGCTGATGCCACATCTAAACCGTTGCGGAGTCCCCCAGAAGCAATCAGAGGAATATCAGGAGAGTTTGCCCTCACCTCAGTGATACACTCAGCCGTCGGTAAACCCCAATCTGCGAAAGTTTCCCCTAAGCGCCACTGACGAGGATCTGTCGCCCTCTGTCCTTCTATTCTTGCCCAAGACGTACCACCCGCACCAGCCACGTCAATGGCAGCTACTCCCGCATCTATCAGCTTTTTAGCCATAGTAGCTGATATGCCGTTACCGACTTCTTTGGCAATCACCGGAACTGGCAGGCTACAGCATAAATCGGCAATTTTGTCAAGTAGTCCTCGGAAATTAGTATCGCCTTCGGTTTGAATGCACTCCTGGAGAGGATTGAGATGCAAAATTAGGGCATCGGCTTCCAGAATATCAATTACCTGCTGACATTGCTCTAAGCCATGGCTATAGTTTAGTTGAACTGCGCCCAAATTAGCGAATAGCAGAATATCAGGAGCGAGCGATCGCACGGCGAAAGTGGGGGCTAATTCTGGCTTTTCCACTGCCACCCTTTGGGAACCCACCCCCATGGCAATTTTATGTTTGAAAGCAGCCCTGGCTAGGCGGGTATTAATTAGTTTAGCCTGTTCTGTGCCACCAGTCATCGAGGAAATTAACAACGGTGCACCCAGGGACTTACCCAGAAACTCTGTGGAGACCTCTACCTCCCCAAGATTAATTTCCGGTAGACAGCAGTGGGTAAACCGATAGCGATCGAAACCATTGGTTTTTTGGCGGAATTGTACATCAGACTCTAAACAAATTCGCAGATGATCAGCCTTGCGGCTTTCCGTGGAAAATTCCATTTTTCACAGTTCCTAATTAATATGGATACCTTGGACTTATTCTGACTTTAATTCTATGCGATCGTATCCATCTACCTCTTCCAGATATACTCGCACCTGTTCATCCCTAGCCGTCGGGAGTTCCTTGCCAATAAAATCCGCTTGAATGGGTAGTTGTCGATGACCGCGATCGACTAAAACCGCCAGTTGGATAGTCTCCGGTCTTCCATATTCAATTACCGCATTCAAAGCCGCCCTAATAGTACGACCACTATAAATTACATCATCCACCAAAACCACTTTTTTACCGGTCAGGTCAAAAGGGATTTTAGTTTGTGCGGGAGTTCGCATCCCCACTTTATCTAAATCATCCCGATAAAAAGTAATATCCAAAGCGCCACGAGGAACCGTCAACTGTTCCAGCAAGTTGATTTGGTTCCCTAACCTTTCCGAAAGGGCAACCCCCCGCGTATATATTCCCAATAATACCAGGTTAGATAAATCTCCCCCCCTTTCCACAATTTGCGATGCTAAACGGTTTAAAGTTCGCCGCATTTCTTCAGCAGATAGAATCTCGACAATTTTACTCATGATTCAAGTTGATTGCTTCACAAAATGACTGGTTTAGATATCTGCCCCATCTCTATATATGCTGACCAGATTATGGGCTCAATAATGCCTTATTTTTATTGCCAAAATATTGCCCTAATTATAAATAGTATAAAAGTCAAACCCAACCATAAAAAAACCGCGTGACGGGTGATGGTCAGCGCCCGTTCAATAGTTTCTGAGGTAATGGGGGAAATCGGATCTCCTAAAGTAGGTTTATGTTTAACTTTTCCTCCATATTGATTCACTCCCCCCAATTGTACTCCCAAAGCTACAGCATAGGCGCATTCACTCCAACCGGCATTAGGACTAGGATCATGAATAGCATCTCGGCGACATATTTGCCAAACCCGTCTAGGTTGACCGGACAACAGAGCAACCGTAATTACACTGAGGCGGCAAGGAAGCCAAGTCAGAACATCCTCCAATTTAGCACTAAACCATCCTATATGAGTATAAGGTGCTTCACGATAACCAATCATTGAATCAAGAGTGCTGGCAGCTTTATAAGCCCAAGCCAGAGGAACACTTCCCACTGCTGGTATCAGTAAACCAATAATCCCATAGAATAGGGGAGCCATCATACCATCGATCGCATTTTCGGTAATAGTTTCCACAATAGCCCGTTCAATTTCAGGTTTCGATAACTGTTCGGTATCTCGACCTACATACTGACTTAATCGCTGGCGACTTGTTGGCAAATCCCCCCGTTGCAGAGCCTCTTGTACATCCTCAGCCGCTGCTCGCAAACTCCTAGCAGCAAAGCAACTAGCTAAAAGAATACTTTGTAGCCCCACACAGATAATACCATGAAACGGCAATTGCACGGTCATAGTTTTAACTGCTGCCACCATCAGCCAACTGACCAATCCGCTACCAATGACCAAAATCAACCCCACCCAAATTCCCGCCAGCTTTTGAGATAAAGGACTCTTCAAATATCTCAGAACTGGTTGAGTGAATTTGGTAATCACCCAACCCATAACTTGAACTGGATGCAGCCAATTCCACGGATCACCGATAGCATAATCCAAGCCAGCCGCTATTGCCAAAATTACTATTGTTGGGAAATCACTCATTTATTGACTGCCATGTAATCCTTCACTGCCTCCATACAATTAAACCACAAAACTAGCTGACTCTCCCTGAGCCGCCTGCCAACTGAGGGCATCATAATAAAGGTCTTCCAGAGAGATGCTATACAGAGCCTCCTTTAATTTTTCATGGAGACGATTCCAGAGAGTAAATGTTACCCAATCCTCTATTTTTTCAGCATCAGGTTGATGGTTAGATAAAGGTTCTATGGTCTCACCAACTGCTTCCAGAATTTGTCCCAGAGAAATTTGAGCAGGTGGATATGCCAACTGATATCCCCCATGAGCGCCTCTTACAGAAATTACTAGCCCCCTTTGTCGCATCTCAATTAGTAACTTTTCCAGATAGGGAGCGGGAATATTTTGCCGAGAGGCGATCGCTCGCACCGAAATCGGACCCTGGTTTTGCAGCACCGCTAAATCTAACAAGGCTTTAACACTATAATGTCCGCGAGTAGTTAACTTCATTAATCCCTTTCAAATTAACAGTGATTTTTGTGTTTATTGGCTTGATAGTCTCGTCAGTTGCTACCAACCTTAACCTAGACTACTCATCCGTATCTATCTAGTGGAATTTACGGATACATCATTGATTAACATTATTTAATCCGTCCTGCCTAGATTCTAACTGAGTTTGACCTCAACCAGCGCGAGTAATAGCTCTGGGAAACCACAAACAGGTAAGCCTTTACACAATCAGCTATCCGATGATTACATCTGTTAAAAATGTTAATCATTGAGATAAATAATTCTGCAATCTTAGTGTAAGATGGTATGCAGGTACCAGGTCATCGTGAACAGTTATGGTTGTCGGAGCGATAACCATAACTGGGGTGATGACACCATCTCGAATATGCAAGGGAAGATCTCATGGCTAAGAAGAACAATTCGGAAACTCAACCACAACAGCTCACTGGTCAAGAACTCTTAGAAAAAGTCCGACATCTCGGCTACATGAAGAAAGAAGAGAAAGCTAAAAAATGCGGATACTATACGTTAACCAAAGACGGTATAGAGCGAGTTAATATGATGAAATTCCTTAACGCCTTAATAGAGGCAGAAGGAATCGAACTAGATGGGAAACCAAAAGGAAATGGACGCGGCGGACGCTCTGCCAGTTATAGAATTACGGTTCAATCTAATAACAACCTGTTGATTGGGTCAGCCTATACGAAGCAAATGGATCTGCAACCCGGAGATGAATTTGAGATTATTCTGGGACGTAAGCACATTTATCTGAAACAGGTAGGCTCGGAAGATTAGCAGAGTTGATGCAATTGTGAAAGTAGTATATTGTCTAGTCTTGATACTTCTATAATGCTGAGAAACTAGGTTTTCTCAGTGATTCAAATGCGATCGCATACCTATCGTTAGCATCTGAGCAGCACCAAAAAACCCCTCAAAGCCATAAAAGACAGAGGGGTATCTTGTGCTGCGTCTGAAGATTTTGGGTCGCAGTTAATAAATAGCAGTAGCAGCCTAGGATGGAATCGGTACAGATTGCAGTAGGACTTCAATAACGGTCTTAGAACGGCGACCACCACCAGTAATCAAGCGATGTGAAAGGACATGGGGAGCCAATAATTTAATATCATCAGGAACGGCATAATCTCGTCCCGATAAAAAAGCCAAAGCCTGGGTAGTACGATGAAGAGCGATCGCCCCCCTAGGACTCACGCCCAACATAATATCCTCATGCTCCCGTGTAGCGCGAACCAAATTAAGAATATACTGCTGTAAAGACCCATCCACCTGGACTCTCTGACATTCCTTTTGCAGAGTCAGAATATCCTGTAAACTGAGACAGGGTTTAAGTTCATCAACCTGTACCCCCTCACTCAAGCGTCGCAACATTTGCAACTCTTCCTGTTCACTGGGATATCCCAAAGTTAAAGACAACATAAACCGATCCATTTGCGCTTCTGGGAGAGGGAAAGTTCCCTGATACTCAATCGGGTTCTGAGTCGCAATCACAAAAAAAGGCTTCTGAACCATGCGCGATACCCGATCAATCGTCACCTGTCTTTCTTCCATGACCTCCAACAAAGCCGACTGAGTGCGGGGTGTAGCTCGGTTAATTTCATCAGTAAGTAAAATATTAGCAAATACTGGCCCCGGCAAAAATTCAAACTCACCACTGCTAGGATTCCAAATATTAGTACCAGTAATATCGGTTGGTAATAAATCCGGTGTACATTGAATCCTCTGGAAAACTCCATCAATAGAACGAGCCAAGGATTTAGCCAGTAAAGTTTTACCTACTCCGGGTACATCTTCCAACAGCACATGACCCCCCGCCAGCAGCGCCACCAAGGTTAGGCGAATTGACTCTTCTTTACCAACTATAGTCCGACCTAAATTTTGCTTTAATCGTTCAATACGTTCTCTCATTCAATTCTCCGGTGATTCAACCCTCTGAGTGAGAGGATACAGCATTTTTGACCGTTGCACAGCTATCCGCAGACTATCTGTATAGATATTTTCTAACACCATCTGCTCATAGCCCCTTTCCGCCACGATTTCTGATGGCTGCTCGCGCCGGGGAAGCGATCGCTTTTACATCCCCATTAACCTGAGTTGTGTTCGAGTTCGGAGAGCTATTTTTCCTCATCTGTCAACTACAATTAGGGGAGATTTATCAGGTGTAATTATTCTCAACTTCTGCCACAACTGGACTCCGCCGCCCCCCTGCCCATCTAAATATTGATTGTCTTGGGTGATCACTAATCATTGGCCATAGAGCGCGAAAGCAGAGGATGCCAATGTGTTACTGAAGGGCGATCGCCTCAAACCCCGCCAATTCTTGCCCACCAAGAATTCCCAGACCTCAACAGACAGCAGTTTCGACCAACCAGAGATTATCCGCTATAATATTTATTATGTGCGAGACGTTTAGGAGTCAAATAAGGCTGCAATGCCTGAAATAACCTCCTAGAGGGCAATTAGACCTTCAACCAGTCTAACCCCTTAACTGTATATATGTCCCGACGCTTAGAGTGCTTAGAGTATAGACTAAGCATAGACTAAGCAAGGCAGGGAACTCAAGGTCAATCCCATATAAGAAATCACAGAATACACTATTTATCCTCCAAGTATACTATAAGGAGGAGTATTTAACCCACTTGGGGTGATTTGGGAAAGAGTAAAGGCGGTAGCCACCCCCAGTTTCAGAAATCACAAATCTGGGATTGAAGCGGGGAACGGAAGGCGTGATGTAGAACCTACTACTATAGGCGACCACTGCCAACCATCCATGATTAGGGAAACCGAATGTCCGGCTTGAACCATCGTCATCATACAGCAGCGAAATAGGTTGATACGCTGCGTTCAAAAGAACAAGGGGAAAAGTAGGAGTTTATTTTTGCTACCTACACAGACCTTTAAATGTACCCCGGTGGACAGGACAAATCTAAAGATGGAACACCCATATATATGGAACGTTTAAACCCCTGTTGGGCTCTCTATGAGTACATCTTGTAGAGTAGTGAAAAGTGTAAGCGTATGCCCATAAGGGGAAAGGATGTGACTGAAAGCTAATGCCTAACTGTAATGGTTGGGATATGCCCACTAGTCACGGTGTGGATATAGAGACTGCGATGATGTAAGAGTGCTTATGACCGAGAGCGAGTTTAAAGACTACGTGGTGTATATAGCTCCTAAAGTTGAAGTCATAAAGCAGGGGGTAGTAACCCTGTTCCTACTGACAATAGGGTGTCTACATCAGGAGCCGTGTGATGTGAAAATATCAAGCACGGTTTTGAATTGGAGTTGGGGGAGGTGACTTCCCTTTCGACCATAACGATTGTACTTGAGTTCAAAGCACGGGTAAAGCCTGCCCAGGCTACCGCTATAGAGGACGCTATACGGACGGCTCAATTTGTCCGTAATAAGGCGTTGCGCTATTGGATGGATAGCCAAGATGTCGGCAAATACGACCTTAGCAAACTCTGCAAAGCGTTAGCTGAGGAGTTTCCCTTTGCCAAGAAACTCAACTCCATGGCTCGTCAGGCTTCAGCAGAACGGGCCTGGAGTTCAATCAGTCGGTTCTACGACAACTGCAAAAAGGGCATTAAGCCCGTAGGATTCCCCAGGTTCAAAAAGCATTCCCGCTCGGTGGAGTACAAAACCTCTGGATGGAAACTGCTCGGGCCGAAGCGCATCACATTCACCGATGGCTTCGGGATTGGGGAATTGCGGTTGCTCGGAACCTACGATCTGGCACGCTATGACGAATCCCTGATTAAACGGGTTCGCTTAGTCCGTCGCGCTGATGGCTACTACGTTCAGTTCTGCATCCAGGTTGATGTTCAGGTGCAGAGTGAACCGAGTCAAAAAGCTGTTGGCATTGACCTAGGGTTGCGGTATTTTATCGCTGCCAGTGATGGCAGTGTGGTGGAAGCACCGCAGTTCTATCGCAAGTCTGAAAGGCGGTTGAACAAGGCCAATCGAGAGAAGTCCAGAAAGTACCGCAAGGGGGCAAAACCACAGTCCGGGAACTATCACAGGGCTAGGAACCGATACGCCCGGAAGCATTTAAGGGTAAGTAGGCAGCGTAATGAGTGGGCGAAGAGCATCGCCTACTGCGTCATCCAATCTAACGATTTGGTTGCCTACGTAGACGCGAAGCGGCGCGCCGAAGGCAGACTTGAATGTGAAAGGGTTAGTACGCAATCGGCATCTAGCCAAGTCGATTAGTGATGCAGGATGGTCAATATTTCGCTGTTGGTTGGAGTATTTTGGCAGGAAGTACGGGAAGGTAACGATTGCCGTTCCTCCCCAATATACGAGCCAGGATTGCTCAAGCTGCGGCCAACGAGTCAAGAAGGCACTCTCAGTCAGAACCCACCACTGTCCGCATTGCGGCTATGAGGCTGACCGAGATGTGAATGCGGCCATCAATATCCTGCGCCTGGGACTAACTACCGTGGGGCACACGGGAAGTTATACGCTTGGGGAGAGCGGGCCTCTGGCTGGGTTGGAAAAATCCTGCTCAGTTAAGTCCGGTTGATGAACCAAGAATCCCCGTCGCGTGACTCGCGGGGAGTGTCAAAAAAGATCCTGGCATCAACTGCGATCGCATTTCATCATCATAGGCAGCCGTGACTCAAACCCTAACCCCATCATTCTCAGATACCCAGAACGTTCATCGCTATGTTTTAGATAACGGTATTATCCTGTTAGTCACTGAAAACCCGGCGGCGGACATTATCGCGACCCGTTTATTTTTGAGGACTGGGACCCGTTGGGAACCACCACACCAAGCCGGACTCTCTCACCTCCTCGCCGCCGTCATGACCAAAGGGACAGAAAGCCTGTCATCCCTAGAAATTGCCGAAAGAGTCGAGTCAGTTGGGGCGAGGGTTAGCGCCGACACCTCCTCCGACTATTTCCTCGTCGGTGTCAAAACCGTTTCTGGTGACTTTGAGGATATTTTGGAGTTAGTCGCCCAACTCTTGCGCGCCCCATCTTTTCCCGAAGCGGAAATAGAACTGGAACGCCGCATCACCATTCAAGGTATTAGAGCCCAGAAAGAACAACCATTTTCCGTAGCTTTCGACCATCTACGACGGGGAATGTATCAAAACCATCCCTATGCTATTTCCAGCCTCGGAACCGAAGAAACCGTAAGTCAAATTACCCGCGCCGACTTACAGGAATTTCATCAGACCTATTTTCGCCCAGATAATCTGATTATTTCCCTAGCGGGACGCATTACCCTAGAGAAAGCCCTAAGCCACATACAGAGATGCTTTGGAGACTGGAAAGCACCCCCGACTCCCCTCCCCAAACTCACCCTACCAACAATCATCTCTAACCCCCACAAGGCGATCGCACCCCAGGAAACCCAGCAATCTGTAATTATGCTAGGATACCTCGCCGCCTCGGTCTATCACGAGGATTATGCCACCCTCAAAGTCATGAACACCTATTTGGGCAATGGTCTATCCAGTCGCCTCTTCGTCGAATTACGCGAAAAGCGGGGACTAGCCTATGATGTCTCGGCTTTCTATCCTACCCGCCTAGATGCTTCCCAATTTGTCGTGTATATGGGTACTGCCCCTAATAATACTGCGATCGCTATTGACGGACTACGCGCCGAAGTAGACCGACTTACCAACACCCCCCTCACAGAAGAAGAACTCCAGGTCGCTAAAAATAAACTACTAGGACAATATGCCCTCGGAAAGCAAACTAACAGCCAACTCGCCCAAATTTACGGATGGTATGAAACCCTAGAATTGGGTATTGACTTCGACCAGCAATTTCAAATTGATGTCGCCTCGGTCACAGTTCCACAAGTCCTAGAAATATCTCAAAAATACTTCTGTCAACCTTACCTCGTCTTGGTCGGTCCACAGGCGATCGTCACCCCTTTTTCCTACTCCCACTAACATACTCTCTGCCATGCACAAAATCGCCATTTTGTCAAGATGTCTAAAAACCCTAGCCCCACTCATCCTCAAAACTCGTGCATCGCCAGTTTCAGTTTTCCCTCAAAAAATAACTTTAATCGCCAGAGAATCGGGGTTTCAGCCTTTATTTGTGCATCAAGACACAATACCCCCTTGGTATCGGTTTCCTCAATGTTACCACAACCCCGATAATCTCGTCAACTTTTTGCCACTTTTTATCAAAAAAAACGTATCAAATCTTAACAATCTTTGAAAAATCCCATATATTTGAGCCGTATCAATTAGCCAAACTTATTTTTGGGTCAGGCAACAAATCACCCTGTGGGGTCAACCTGAATCGACCCCTTAATTGATGGTTTCCGATTTGAGACCGTCTATTTAACTGGGTTTACTGACGCTTTTACAGTGGCTGCTGTCAACAATATGCGATCGTAGGGTAGCCGGTTGGGTGAGTGATTCATGAGCCGGTACAGGTTCCCCTATCGGGTGAAAAATGACCTGTTTACAGACCAATTGACTACTACCGCCATAGGCATAATCCCAAATATAGGATTCTGTATCATTAATCGTCGCCGCAGCCGGAGACCAAAACGAACTCAGCAAGACCAATTCTAAAGCCACCAAAGCCGTGATGATATATTTCCACATAATAAATCCCCATTCCCATCAACTCACAGGGTCATAGGCGAGTTTCGGCAGCATCCCTATTGGCGATCGCTAGTCGATACAACCCGCCCATTCTCCCATTATATCAGCCCTTCCCGGGATGTCAAAACTTATTCCGTTTCCCCCTTAGTGCTGGATTTTTTCCTAGTCGTGGACTTTTTGGCAGTAGTAGACTTTTTGGCAGTAGTAGACTTTTTGGCAGTAGTGGACTTTTTGGCAGTAGTGGACTTTTTGGCAGTGGTACTGCTAGTAGACTTCGACCTCGACTTAGACTTCGACCCAGAAGCCGCCTTAGCCTTTAAGAGTTCCAGAGCCTGTTCTAGGGTGAAAGTTTCGATCGCCTGTTCTTTAGGCAAAGAAGCATTAATTTTGCCATGCTTAATATAGGGACCATAGCGACCATCATAGATATTGAGAGGTTCTCCATCTTCCGGGTGTTCTCCCAACTCTCGCAGGGGAGTAAGAGTTTTTTTAGTCCCCCTGCGTCCCACCTTCGGTTGTGCCAGAAGTTCCAAAGCCCGCTCAAAAGTAATAGTCAAGACATCATCAGGAGCCTTGATAGAGCGATAATCCTTAGCCTCCTTACTTTCATGA
Organism: Limnospira sp.; assembly: GCF_051859755.1. Taxonomy (NCBI): domain Bacteria; kingdom Bacillati; phylum Cyanobacteriota; class Cyanophyceae; order Oscillatoriales; family Sirenicapillariaceae; genus Limnospira; species Limnospira sp. The sequence continues at coordinate 2,404 of NZ_JBIMLI010000108.1, read as the reverse complement.
ACCACATAAGGACCAAAGCGACCAATAGCAGCCTTAACCTTAGCCCCCGTTTCGGGATGCTGTCCCAAAAGGCGAGGTAAAGACAAAAGCGACACAGCCACATCCAAAGTCACCGCATCCTTTTCCAGTCCCTTGGGAAGGGAGACCCGTTTCGGCTTCTTATTAGTTTCCGACTCTTCCCCCAACTGCACATAAGGACCATAGGGACCAATTAACATAAAAATCGGTTCCCCTGCTTCTGGATGAACTCCCAGCTTTTCCGGTCCCTCCGTCTTTTGTCCAATCAACTCCTGAATTAACTCAGGAGTCAGGTCAGCAGGAGTCAGGTCTTGAGGAATGGAAGCAGTAATAATCTCCTCATCCTTCTGTGCCTCAATATAAGGCCCAAAGCGACCCAAACACAAACGGTAAGTCATGCCATCAGTAGCATCACCCAAATTTTCCAATTCAATAGTTCGGGCTACCTTAGCATCAATTTGGCTTTCCTGTTCCTTAACCTGATTTTCCAGCCCCCCGTCACCGGAATAGAACTGTTGCAAATAAGGCAACTGGTCCGCCTGTCCAGTGGCTATTTCATCAAGAGTATTCTCCATGCGAGCGGTGAAACGGATATCCACCAAATCGGGAAAATGTTTCTCCAGGAGGCTATTAACGGCAAAAGCCGTAAAAGTAGGAATCAGAGCATTGCCCTTAATTTGAGCATAACCGCGATCGATAATCGTACCAATGACACTCGCGTAGGTACTCGGACGACCTACCCCCTCACTTTCCAGAGTTTTGACCAAAGATGCTTCTGTAAAGCGTGCCGGAGGTTGGGTTTCATGTCCCACTGCCTCCAAATCCTTACAATCAGGATGTTGACCTACTTTTAAAGGTGGTAGAGGTACTTCTTGATTTTCCAAAGCCGCATCAGGATCATCAGACCCTTCTACATAAGCCCGCAAAAACCCAGGGAAATCAATACGTTTCCCCGTCGCCCGAAAACCTGCATCTTCCACCTGTAAGTCAACAGAGATATTAGTTTGGCGAGAGTCAGCCATCTGAGAAGCAACGGTCCGCTTCCAAATTAAGTCATACAGTTTCAAGTCATTACCACTTAACTCAGTTTCCTGGGGAGTACGGAAATAACTTCCAGCCGGGCGGATAGCTTCGTGGGCTTCTTGAGCGCCCTTACTTTTGGTCGTGTACTGGCGTGGTTTTGGACTCAGGTACTCTTTGCCATATTTCTGCTCAACGCAGTTTCTAGCAGCTACTATGGCTTGCTCTGATAAATGTACAGAGTCAGTCCGCATATAAGTAATATAACCACGCTCATAGAGTCCTTGAGCCACCTGCATAGTCTGACGGGCGCTAAGTCTGAGTTTGCGGTTAGCTTCCTGTTGCAGAGTCGATGTGGTAAATGGCGGCGCGGGTTTGCGAGTAACTGAGCGTTGGTCAATATTGCTGACAGACCAGAGTTTCTCCCTCAGTCTCTCCTTGAGGGCTTGGGCTTGGTCTGAGTCTAGTAGGACTACATTACGCCCCTCGGCGATTCTACCAGTGCTTTCATCGAAGTCGCTACCTGTGGCTACCTTTACCCCATTTAGGGTAATTAGTTTCGCCTCAAACTCGGTTTTACCTTGTTCCAGCAAGGCTTTTAGATCCCAATATCCTCCCTGTCGGAAGGCGCGACGTTCCCTCTCTCGGTTTACTATCAATCTTACGGCTACAGACTGCACCCGACCGGCTGACAAGCCTCGGGCGATTTTTTTCCACAGCAGTGGTGACAGTGTATAACCATAGAGGCGATCGAGTATCCGCCGGGTTTCCTGGGCGTGAACCAGTTGTTCATCTAAGTCTCGGCAATGTTGTAGGGCTGAGAGTATGGCTTCCGAGGTGATTTCATGGAAGACCATACGCCGGGTGGGAATTTTCGGTTTTAGCACCTGCAACAAGTGCCAGCTAATACTTTCCCCTTCTCGGTCTTCGTCGGTGGCTAGAACTAACTCTGTCGCTTGTTTAAGCGCTTTTTTGAGTTCTTTGACCACTTTCTGCTTATCTTTGGGGATTACATAAATAGGCTCAAAATTCCCTTCCACGTTTACCCCTAGCCCTGCCCATGTTTTCCCCTTGTACTCTTCGGGAATTTCATCAGCAGAGGGTGGTAAATCCCGGATATGACCCATTGAGGCTTCTACCTGATAGTCTTTCGGTAAGAAGTTACGAATAGTCCGGGCTTTGGTCGGTGATTCAACGATAACTAAAGTTGACATAGCAGCTTTTTCGTATAGCAGCAAACTGGACTTGGGGTCTGGCCCTGGTTTGGGGGAGACCAGAATTTATCTTTTTCTGATACATTTACGCGACATTTATCCGGCTATTGCCTGACAATGCGACGATAGCACTATTACCCGTTAAGGTAACA
>NZ_JBIMLI010000107.1:0-18122 GCF_051859755.1 Limnospira sp. | reverse complement strand
TTTCCCTAATCATGGATGGTTGGCAGTGGTCGCATTTGGTAGTAGGTTCTACTTCACGCCTTCCGTTCCCCGCTTCAGTCCCAGGGTTGTGAATCCTAAAACTGGGGATGGCTATCGCCTTTACTCTCAACGCAATTGTTAAGGAATCATTAAGATTTCTAGCTTTGCGTCTTTGACCTTGAGTTCCCTGCCTTATTTAGTACATTTTTGTACCAAACGTCGGGACATATAAACAGTTATGGGATGGTCAGGGTACGAGTCCCTTATATTTCTCCAAGGGGTGAAAGTCCCACTAGGAGGTTATTTCAGGTATTGCACCCTTATTTAACTCCTAAACGTTTCGCACTAATCCCAGTATTATATTGCTAATCCTGTGGCGATCGCAACCATGTTTGAGGGATATTCTCAAAACCTGCCAAAAAAGCTGATGGTCAGCTATCATCAAGAATATAACACCATCGGCAGGTGATGCCACCGTGCATCAAGGCGGGATATTGTCTGTCTAGCCAGGCGTATACCCTACTGCCAGTATTAATTCTGTCCTTTGACTGTAAAATCATGAGCAGTGTCCCCAATCAAGACCAAAAACCCAAAAATTCACCATCATCAGCATCAAACAACGAGGAGAATGCTTGGGTTGAAGGCATTAAGACTATTGGACTAAGTATAATTTTGGCTTTGGGTATCCGAACTTTTGTCGCAGAGGCTCGTTATATTCCCTCTGGGTCAATGCTTCCCACCCTGGAAATCAACGATCGCCTGATTATTGATAAGTTAAGCTACCGTTTCAGCGAACCGCAACGGGGAGATGTGGTAGTTTTCAATCCCACCGAGGAACTGAGCCTACAATACAATGATGCTTTCATTAAGCGGATTATTGGCTTACCCGGCGAAACATTAGAGGTTCGGGACGGACAGGTTTTTGTGAATGGCGAACCCATTGAAGAGGACTATATTGCCGAAGAACCCCAATACAAATGGGGGCCGGAAACCATCCCCGAAGGCGAGTTTTTAGTCCTGGGGGATAACCGTAACAATAGCTTTGATAGTCACTATTGGGGATTTGTCCCCCGAGAGAATATCATCGGTCGGGCTGTGGTCCGGTTCTGGCCCTTAGACCGTCTGGGAGGGGTCGATCGCAGTTTTTAACCGACTTTTTTGGCTGTCAACCGCGCCAAGTTTTCATGACTTTTCCGGTCATTTCCTGCCCCCAGCAGGGGGTATTAGCCGATCGCGATTTGATGGTGGTGTGATCGACCCTCCAAGGCTGTGCGGGGTCAAAGAGGGTTAATTCGGCGGCGCGGTTGACGGCAACAGTCGGGGGAGAAATAGCCAAACAGTGGGCGGGTTGGGTGCTTAAAACTCGCCACAGTTGCAGTGGCGACCATTGAATATTAAAAACGGTATCTGGCTGTTGGACAAAGGTTTTCCACAGTAGAGATAAGGCTAATTCTAAGCCGATCGCCCCTGGGGGTGCATCAGCAAAAGCAACGGTTTTTTCTTCGTAGGTGTAGGGGGTGTGGTCAACAGCGATCGCATCAATAGTCCCGTCTACAATAGCCTGAATTAGGGCTTGGCGATCGTCTGGATTACCCAGAGGCGGGTCAACATTAAGATTCGGATCGTAGGGATTCGGCGCCCAGCCTAAACCACAGTCAGAAAGCCGCCCGGTAATGGCTTCTGTATCAAATAGTAAGTGCATCCAGGTGGTACTAGCGGTAATAGGTAGATGTCGCTGTTTAGCTTCCCGAATTAGTTGCACACCCCTAGCCGTAGAAACCCGCATGATATGAACCGGAGTTCCGATCGCCGCCACCAATTCCAGGACGGCGGAAATAGCCACAGTTTCGGCATAATCAGGAATCCCGGTCAAACCGCTATAGATAGAGGCGTAACCTTCCCGCATCACTCCTGAGTCCGCCAGAGTGCGATCGCAACAATACAGAGCGATCGTTTTTTTCAGCGGGTTAACATATTCCAAAACTCGCCGCCACAGATTAAGATTTCGATGAGCATATCCATCAGCAAAACCAATAATATTAGTAGTCGCCAATTCTGCAAATTCCGTCATCATTTCCCCCGCCGCACCCCTCGTCGCCGCCCCCCAGACATAAAAGCCATGGGGTGCTAAACCTTGCCAATGTTGAATCGTGGAGAGATTATCAGCAGGTGGTAGCATATCCGGTAAAATCCCCAGGCGGGTATAACCTCCCGCCCTAGCTGCCGCCTCTAAAGATGCAATAGTTTCCCGTTCTTCAAAGCCCGGCTCTCCCGTATGGCTATACATATCCACCAATCCCGGCCCCAAAATCATACCGTGACAATCAATGATCTGAGTATGTTCTGGGTAATCATAAATCTGGGATTCAATAGCAGTAATATACCCATCAATAATCAGCACATCTGCCACTTGATCTCGTCCATCCATCGGGTCTAATACCCGCACCTGTTTCAGGAGTTCACTACTCATATTCACAGACCAGTCCTAGAGGGCTCCGGCGGCGGTTTGGTCAAGAATACTACCAGATAAATGGGTGGTAATATTCATAGTTTCTAAAACCGGATCACCTTTAGCACCGTGGGGATAGTCAATTACTGTCACCGAACCATTACCCTGTTTAAAATTCCAGAAATGCTCTGGTGATAAACCCAATAATTGACACAACAGAGCCTTATTTACCGCATCATGAGCCACCACTAATCCCGTCAGGGGTTGGGAATCATATTTATTAATGATATTCTGCCATCCCAGGGCTACCCTTTCTCCTACCTGATTTAAGTTTTCACCTTCTGGCATCTGTACCGTTTCCGGTGCAGTTTTCCACTGATTTAATAAACCCGGATAATCATCCTCAATTTCCGATTCAAATTTACCCTCCCATAAACCATGGCTAATCTCTCGGAAATTGTCCTCAAATTGTAGTTCTATATCTCGGTGATATTCCAGGATAATTTCTGCCGTTTCTCGGGGGCGTGCCATGGGGCTACTGACCGCAAAATCGATTTTAATATCCTGGAGAAATTCGGCAGCTTTGCGAGCTTGTAATCGCCCGTTATCATTCAGCGGAATATCAATCTGACCTTGAAACTGTCCTTTTCGGTTCCATTCAGTTTCTCCATGGCGCACTAACAGCAGTCTCGGTCCACGATGTTCCGGGCGAAGGGTGGGGAGTTTCTCCCGCACATGGCTAGTGAGGTTCATCGATTCTAATTGTACGGCTGCGGGTAGTGGTAGTTCTCCGGGGGTGACATCACCAATATTGATAATGCTAATACCACAGTTAGACTGTTGAATACTTTGATAGAATTGGGGTTGAACTCCTAAAGCCGTAGCGATCAGCGATCGATTGATGCCGTTATGAGCCACTACTAGGATGGTTTGGTTGGTCTGGATAGAGACGTGTCGCCAAAATTGTTTGGCTTGCTCAAATAAGGCTAACACGGGGAAATGTTTATGCCCAGATTCTAATACCATGAAAAACTCATGGGGGCTCTGTTGCCAACATTGATAATCTTCGGGAAAGCGATCGCGGACTTCTTGGCGGGGGAGTCCAGCCCACAGAGGCAGATCAATTTCCATTAATAGGTCTGTCGGTTGCAACTGAGGGGCTGCATCCAGTCCAGAGCTAATCAATTGGGCTGTTTGTTGCGCTCGTTGTAGAGGACTGTGATAAATAGCATCGAACCTTAAACCCTGGAGGGCTTGGGCGACGCAGGTGGCATCAACGCGGCCCTGGTCGGTGAGAACCGAATCATCCAGGCGGCCCTGAATTCGTTTTTGGGCGTTGTAGGTACTCTGACCGTGACGGACAAGGATTACACGGGTCGTCATCTTAAAATTTTAAGTTCGATGGTAAGCCAGAAGCATTTTAACTTGTTTGGGGCAGTTTCCTACTACTCATTTATGATGTAAAGAGATGTTAAGGGTCTGTCCCAGCAAATCCTCAAGATAGGATTCTGATTAACGGGACTGTTGAAATGCTTAGGGCGTGGGCGAAATTGATGATGAATAATCAGATTACAGGCGATTACCATTGGGGTTTGATGGCTTTGTCTTTGGCAATGGCTGTGATTACCTCTTATATCCCTATGGATTTGGCTGTACAAGTCCGTGAGGGTCTATGGACGGCGAAACGGTGGGGGTTTTGGCTGTGCATAGGGGCGATCGCTATGGGGACTGGTTTGTGGTCTATGGATTTTACCACTATAGTCGCCCTAGAACTTCCCCTAGATGTTACTTATAACCTGTCGATGGTTTTGCTGTCCTTGTTGATGGCTATTATGGCTTCTGGGATGTTTCTGGGGCTCGCACTCAGAGAGCAGGCGAGTCGGTTTATCCTGATTACAGGTGGGATTTGTATAGGCACTACACTGGCTTTGATGGACTATCTGGCAATTAGCGCCATAGCCATGGAAGCTGAGATTGTTTATGATGCACATTTGGTGCTGTTTTCTGTGGCGATCGCTATTGATGTGGCTTTGATTTCTCTGTGGCTGGCTTTTCGACTTGAAGATAACCCTGTAGTCGAAAAAACTAGACAAAAGGTGATCAGTGCAATGGTTATGGGATTTGGTATCGGTGGAATGCACTATATAGGACTTACGGCGACTGGGTTTATACCCAAATTAATCCTCCCTATTAAATCGAGTGTAGCTGTGAGTCCCTCTTTGAGTCCCTCTTGGTTGGCGATCGCCGTAGTATTGGCCACGGTTATCTGTCTATTTTTTATTGTGTTAACTAAGTTATGGGATCACAAATTGGTCAACCAATTGGCGCGCGAAAAAGTTTGCCAAGACAATGAACAGCAGTTTAGGACTTTGATTCAGCAAATGCAGGTGGGAATGTTATTGCTGAATGCTAAGGCAGAAATTTTGGTTTTTAATCAGGCGGCATTGGATCTTTTACGGCTAAATATTGAACCAGATGACTTTCAGGTGTTCGGAGAGGGTTGGCATTTGGTGGTGGAGGACGGGTCGCCAATTTCCCTGTCAGATTTACCTGTACAAAAAGCGATCGCTACAGGTGAAGCAGTGCATCATGTGGTTATGGGGTTTGATGACCCAAAAACCCAACAGCGACGGTGGTTATTGGTGAATGCCACACTACATCAGCCCGGAAACGACGTGACGCGGGTTATATGTACTATTAGTGATATTACTAACCAAAAGCAGACTGAAGAGGCTCTCAGGCGCAGTCAAGAACGATTTACTCTCGCCGTTGAGGGGGCTAATGATGGAATTTGGGATTGGGATATTTCTGCCGATGAAGTTTATCTATCCCCGAGGGGAAAAATTATGTTGGGCTGTGATCCAGATTTAGATTGTTTCTCTAATTTGGACTCCGTGCTAAGAATTATTCATCCAGATGACCGCCTGCGGGTTCAACGGATGTTAAATTGCTATTTAGCTAAGGAAATTCCCGCTTTTGATGTGGAATATCGCACCGAATTAGATAATGGTGAACGGCGCTGGATTCGCTCCAGGGGGGTGGCTCTTTGGGATGAACATAACCAGCCCGATCGCATGGTGGGATTTCATACTGATGTGACAGACCGTAAAATGGCTGAACAGGCTCTCCGGGAAGGGGCGGAACAAGAACGCTCTATTCTGCAAATGGTTCAGCAAATGCGAAAAACTTTGGAACTAGAGCAGATTTTTAGTGCTACTACTGGGGAACTTAGACAGGCTTTAAATTGCGATCGCGTTTTGGTTTATCGCTTCCGGGAAGACTGGAGTGGAGAATTTATGGCCGAGTCCGTGACTGAAGGTTGGGTGCAACTTACCGCCACACCTCTGAAAACGAAAAATGTGCTTTTCGGGTCATGAATCATCACTGTGTGATTTCCGATACCTATTTGCCACAAAATCAAGGTGGTATTTATTGCCAAGGAGTCACTTATAGATGTGTTAATGATATTTATGAAATGGGTTTCGATGGTTGTTATCTGGAATTATTAAAACAGTTTCAAGCTAGGGCTTATATTATTACCCCGATTTTTTCCGGCTATCAACTTTGGGGATTATTGGCAGTCTATCAGAATTATCATCCCCGCAGTTGGACGACTGCTGAAATTCACACAGTCACACAAATTGGCTCTCAGTTGGGGGTGGCTGTTCAACAGGCGGAATTGTTGGCACAAACCCAAGAACAGGCTAGACAACTGCAACAGGCTAAAGAAATCGCCGATGCGGCTAATCGAGCTAAAAGTGAGTTTTTGGCGAATATGAGCCATGAGTTAAGAACTCCTTTAAATGCGATTTTGGGGTTTGCTCAACTGATGTCTACTAACCAGAATCTGGCTCCCGAAAAACGTCAACATATTGAGATTATTAATCGGTCGGGGGAGCATCTTCTCGGTCTGATTAATGATATTTTGGAAATGTCTCGGATTGAGGCAGGGGGGGCGACTCTTCAGGTGAATGCTTTTGATTTATATGACTTTCTGAAAAGTTTAGAGGATTTCTTTAAATTGCGGGCTACTTCTAAAAATTTACATCTGATTTTTGAGCGCCCTCAAGGTTTGATTAGGTATATTAAAGCCGATGATAAAAAGTTGCGTCAGGTGTTGATTAATTTATTGGTAAATGCCATTAAGTTTACTGATGAAGGTAGTGTGACGGTTCGGGTTTCTCACCAAAACCAGGATACCTCAGATATATTAAAATTTGAAGTGGAAGATACCGGGCTGGGAATTGCTCCCGAAGACTGTGAAGGACTGTTTGAAGCCTTTGCACAAACGGAAACGGGTTTAAATGCTTCCGAGGGTAGCGGTTTGGGGTTGGCAATTGCACAGCAATTTGTCACACTAATGGGTGGTGAAATTACTGTCCGTAGTTGCCTTAACCAGGGTTCGACTTTTTCGTTTACTATTCCAGTACAAAGGACTGAGGACAAGCCGAACCCAGCGATCGCATCTATTATGGATAGGGTCATCGGTTTGGCTCCTAAGCAGGCGCTCTATCGCATTTTGGTGGTTGAAGACCGAGAAAGCAATCGTTTATTGTTGGTGGAACTCCTGAGTGTCCTGGGGTTTTCGGTCAGAGCGGCTAACAATGGCTCCGAGGCGATCGCTATTTGGCAAGAGTGGAACCCTGACCTAATTTTGATGGATATGCGAATGCCTGTCGTCAATGGTTACGAGGCTACCCGCCAAATTCGCTCTCAGCCTGGTGGTCGGGATACCGTCATTATTGCACTGACTGCTAGTGCCTTTGAGGAACAAAGACAGGATATCATGAAGGTGGGGTGCAATGATTTGCTGCGAAAACCTTTTCAGCGAGGAGAATTGCTCAGTAAATTGAGTCAATATCTGGGTGTGGAATATATTTACAATACACAGCCGGAGATGTCCTCAAATTGGAATTATTCCCAAGAAACTGACAATATATAACCATCAAAAATTCACTTAGAAGCAATCAGATAAATGCCAGAATATTGGCGGGAGCAGGTCTATTCTGCTGCGGCTCAGGGTAGTGATTTACTACTATTAGACCTGATTAAGGAAATTCCCGCTCCGTACAGTAATCTGGCTAATACAATGACAGAATGGGTGGGAAATTTTCAGTTTGATAAAGTTCTGGAATTGGTAGAAACAACCAAACCGGAAGCACCTAAGATCCAACAAATGCCGAATTGAGTGAAAATCAGTGGATACACCAAAAGCAGATATTTTAGTCGTCGATGACAAGCCGGAAAATTTACACCTTCTCTCGGAAATTTTGATGCTAGAAGGATACAATGTCCGCAAGGCTGTTAATGGTAAAATGGCTTTGATGGCCGTCAAGACGGTGCAGCCTGATTTGATTCTACTGGATATTATGATGCCGGGAATGGATGGATATCAGGTTTGTAAAGAGTTGAAAAACAATCAAACATTAGCTAAGGTTCCGGTAATATTTCTCAGTGCTTTAAATGATGTTTTTGATAAGGTCAAAGCCTTTGGTGCTGGGGGTGTAGACTATATTACTAAGCCTTTTCAAATGGAGGAGGTTCTAGTGAGGGTGCAAAATCACCTGATGCTGAAGGAGGCGGAAAAGAAAATTCTGGAGTTGAATACTGAGTTAGAAGCCAGGGTTAAAGAACGCACTCAACAATTACAAATTGCTAATTATAAATTGTTGGAAATGGCTCTACATGACCCGTTGACTAAACTGCCAAACCGGGCCTTGTTTATGGACAAGATATCCTTAGTAATTAAGAGTGTCAAAGAGGGTAATAATCATGGTTTTGCGGTGCTGTTTATGGATTGCGATCGCTTTAAGGTGGTGAACGATTCCTTGGGGCATACAGTGGGAGATGAATTGTTAATTGCTATTGGCGATCGCATTCAAAAAATACTCAAAAATAATGATTTACTCTCCCGTTTGGGCGGAGATGAATTTGCCATTATTGTACATGATGTTAATGAAATTGAACCCGTAAGGAATCTCGCTGATTCTATTCTGGAGGTGATGTCTTGTCCTTTTCAAATCTATAGCCGAGAGATTTTTATTAATATGAGTATCGGTGTGGTTCTCAGTAATAGCAACTATGAACAACCAGAACATTTATTGCGAGATGCAGATACAGCTATGTATCGTGCCAAAGCCCTAGGACGGGGACAATATCATATCTTTGACCCGGCTATGCACAAAGAAGCCCTGGATTTATTGGGTTTAGAAACTGACCTAAGACGGGCTATTGAAAATCAAGAATTAATCCCTTATTATCAGCCAATTATTAACTTAGAAACTGGTAAAATTTCGAGTATGGAAGCCTTGGTGCGTTGGCAACATCCCCAACGGGGCTTGGTCCCACCTGGTATGTTTATCCCCTTGGCTGAGGAAATGGGTATAATTACTACTATTGGAACTTTGATGCTGGTAGAAGCCTGTCATCAACTGAAAAATTGGCAGGAGCAGAAATTGGTAGATGAATCTGTTAGTATGAGTGTGAATCTCTCTGTCAGACAGTTTACCCAAGCCGATCTAATTGCAACGGTTGATGATATCCTGGCTGAAAGTGGTTTAAATCCTAAATGTCTGAGATTAGAAATGACTGAAAGTGCGATCGTCGAAAATACACAAACAGCCCGGACTATTTTAACCCAATTTCGCGATCGCCATATCGGTTTAAGTCTCGATGATTTTGGCACAGGCTACTCCTCCCTCAGTTATTTACACGCCTTCCCGGTAGATACCATAAAAATTGATAAGTCTTTTGTCAGTCTTTTAGACGGAACTCCCGAAAATCTGGGGCTAATTCCTGCCATCATTGGTATTTCTAAAACTTTGAATATGGTAGCCGTAGCTGAGGGAATAGAAACCGCCGAACAACTTGCACAACTGCGAGAACTAGAATGTAATAGCGGACAAGGATATTTCTTTTCTAGGCCTTTACCAGCTACTCAAATGGCTGAACTTTTGGCGAGCAATCCTCAATGGTAAAATCAAGTCATAAAAATCGATGATTTCCGGTCAATCCAAATATATGAAATTAAAACAGATAATTTTAAGCATTCTGACTTTCATCTCTATACTCTATGTGACTTTAAGCCTGCTCGGCAGTTGGAGTCAGCCCCAAATTCAAAGCCGTCTGGAACTGTATCAGACTAATTTAATTCTCCAGGCTTCTGAGTGGCAACCACAGACCGAAGACCGGGCGAATTTGCTCACCCTACGAGATAATATTATCGGGAAAGATCCGGTTAATGCTGCCCTGAAACAATACCAAAATGTACAGGAGTCTAACTACCAAAATTTACAGCGACTACAACCCAATCAACCCTCACAATTTTCGCGGGGAGAATTAGCACAGACCATAGGTGAGTTAGAATTGCGAATTGGTATTATCCAAGCGGTGCTGGGAGACTCCCAAAAGGCGATCGCTACTTGGGAATCGCTAATTTCTGAAAATGGTAACTATCCCACCAGTGACACAGCGGAAGTATTAGTAGGACTCTGGACAGAACCACCAGATATAGTAGCTGATGCCGAAGATATTTTACAGGCAAATTTAGAGGGTTGGTTCAGTTTTCAAACTTTAGCCCAACTCTACACTTTACAAAACCGTGAAGATGTCTTACAACAACTAAATAATCAACAGCAGAAAACGTCAGAAAATGCCGTCTATAAATTAGCCATTGTTTCCGCTATTCCTGGCTTTGGGTTGGTGTCGGGAATTATCCTATCCATCATTTTAGCAGTGCAATGGTTCCTGAAACGTGAACAGGCAATTATCAACCGTAATGCTGATGTTGAATGGTCTGTTCCTTGGACTGCGGAAACGATTGTGCAAGTGTTTGTTTTAGGTTTTTTCCTAGTTGGACAGTTATTAATCCCATTGATTTTCCAACTCCTCGGTTTAAGACCGGCGGCGGGAGATGTGAGACTGCAAGCCTTTTATATCCTCATAACTTATATGATTTTAGTGGGTGGTGGCTTGGGGGTTTTATATCTGTCTATCAAATCATTTTTCCCTCTCCCGGAAGGTTGGTTTAGGTTCAAATTATGGGATAGTTGGTTATTATGGGGTTTCGGTGGCTATTGTGTAGCTTTACCCTTAGTGATTTTAACTTCCTTAGTCAATCAAAGATTATGGGATGGTCAAGGGGGAAGTAATCCGATATTACCCATAGCTTTAGAAAATCGAGATCCGGTAGCTTTAGGGATATTTTTCTTTACCGCTTCTATAGCAGCACCTTGGTTTGAGGAGGTGTTATTTAGGGGGTTTCTGTTACCGTCCCTTACCCGCTATTTTTCCCTGTGGGGTGCAATTATAGCCAGTGGGTTGCTGTTTGCTGTGGCTCATTTGAATGTCTCGGAAATTTTGCCTTTATTCGTGTTAGGAATTGTCCTGGGATTTGTCTATACACGATCGCGTAATCTCTGGGCTCCTATGTTATTACACAGTTTATGGAATAGCGGCACCTTAATAAGTTTGTATATCTTAGGAAGTGGCGCTAATTAGTCTATAATAAAGCCCCAGAAGTCAAAGATCTGGGGAATCTTCCGAGGAATAATCCCTGGTCGGATAGCCTCGCCGCCGCATACCCTTAGAAGCGATCGCCAATAATAAACCCGTGAGTAGGGATAACTCCAAATGAGTGTACCAAGTCGCCACCCCCAAGGACAGCAAAGCGATCGCACCAACCATCAAAACCTGAATTCGCCTAGACATAAAAAATCACAAACCCAACCATTCAATTATAATAGTCATTCAACTGATAGACCATTATCGATAAGTTATCCCTAATATCAAACCATGACCACAAAACCCCGCCATTACCATATCACCACTTTCGGATGTCAAATGAACAAAGCCGACTCCGAACGTATGGCAGGCATTTTAGACGAAATGGGGTTAACCTTCGTTGAAGACCCAAACCAAGCTGATATCGTCCTTTACAACACCTGTACCATTCGCGATAACGCCGAACAGAAAGTCTACTCCTACCTGGGGAGACAAGCGAAACGGAAACAGGAAAATCCCAACCTCACCCTAATTGTAGCGGGATGCGTCGCCCAACAGGAAGGAGAAGCACTCCTGCGTCGGGTTCCCGAACTGGATTTGGTCATGGGACCGCAACACGCCAACCGTCTCCAAGACCTATTAGAGCAAGTATTTGAGGGTTCCCAGGTGGTGGCGACTGAACCGATTAATATTGTGGAAGACATCACCAAACCTCGCCGAGATAGCAATATCACCGCCTGGGTGAATGTAATTTATGGTTGCAACGAACGCTGTACCTATTGCGTAGTTCCCAACGTCCGAGGAACCGAACAGTCCCGCACCCCGGAAGCTATCCGGGCGGAAATGGAAGAATTAGCCAGGGCGGGTTATAAAGAAGTTACACTGCTGGGACAAAATATTGATGCCTATGGTCGCGACCTCCCCGGTTCTACCCCAGACGGTCGTCACCAACACACTTTGACAGACCTGCTCTATTATGTGCATGATATACCCGGTATTGAGCGTATCCGTTTCGCTACCAGTCATCCTCGCTATTTCACAGAAAGGTTAATTCGCGCCTGTGCGGAACTTCCCAAGGTGTGCGAACATTTCCATATCCCGTTTCAGTCGGGGGATAATGATGTGCTAAAGGCCATGGCGCGGGGATACACCCATGAAAAATATCGTCGGATTATTAATACTATTCGCGAGTATATTCCCGATGCGTCAATTAGTGCTGATGCGATCGTCGGGTTTCCGGGAGAAACAGAGGCGCAGTTTGAGAATACCCTAAAACTGGTTGATGATATTGGTTTTGACCTGTTGAACACGGCGGCTTATTCCCCCCGTCCGGGAACTGGGGCGGCGTTGTGGGAAAATCAGCTTTCTGAGGAGGTGAAAGCCGATCGCCTACAACGGTTAAACCGACTGGTGAATGTGAAGGCTATGGAAAGATCCCAAAGATACCGCGATCGCATTGAGGAGGTATTAGTCGAAGGCACAAACCCCAAAGACCCCAGCCAGGTGATGGGACGTACCCGTGGTAATCGTCTGACGTTTTTTAAAGGGAATTTGGCGGAACTCTCAGGTGAACTGGTGAAAGTGAAGATTATAGAGGTGCGGGCATTTAGCCTCACCGGAGAACCTATTGAGTTATATGTGACCCTATGAATACTAAAATTTTTAAAACAATCGGTTTTGTCTCTCTGCTGGGGATGGTTTGGGTAAGTGCGATCGCTTGTCAGAAAAACCCTCAAGCCCAAAATAATGCCATTCAGGTCGCCCCAGCCGGTCCTATGCCTACAGTAACTCAAAATCCCCCTTCTCTGGCGCAACCGGGTCAGGGGGGTATGAATTTACCGAGACCCAGAGATAATGGCGATTATACCCGTTCAACTCATACCACCTGGGAAGTGACAGACAGAGACCCCAACGGTTTAAACTGTCGCATGGCTAATAATCTCAGCAGCTATAACCAACTTCTGGCTAACCAGGGTCAGGTGACTATGAATATCAAAAACTGGCCAGTAGTTGGCACGATCAAACAAGGACAGGATTTTGAGATTAATCTGGGTCCGGCCGGATTTGGTATTGTTTATGATAACGAAAACCAACCCTGGATGTATGTTGAACGTACTGATGAACAAGGGGCCGCGAGTAATTGTTTTGTGCGGGCTAACCATCGTTTTGTACAACCGATCGCCACTCAGAATGTCTTATGATTAAGCCCTCCTGGGTGAGGACGGGTTGATTGATATTGTCGGTGGTGGATATTTAGGAACCCACCCCGACATTTGTGCTAATTTTGTTGACTTCCTGATTGTTTCAGATAGCCTCATAGAGGTTCATCACATCAGCGATCGCCATACGAGAATAAGCCCCCAAAGTCAGAGGGGAGGTGTGATCATGTTCCAGGTGATCCGCCGCCGCACAGGCGATCATCGCCGCATTATCAGTGCAGAATTTCATCGGAGGGAACAAAACCCTTAAATGGTTTTCCTTAGCCGCTTCCTGTAACAAATGACGGAGGCGACTGTTAGCAGCAACTCCCCCCCCAACCGTAATAGTATCCAATTGGTAATTGAGGGCGCAGGCGATCGCTCGTTTGGTTAACCCCCTGGCAACTGTATCCTGAAAGCTGGCTGCCAGGTCTGCCACGGGCAGTTCGACCCCTTTTTGGTTGAATTTATCCACCAAACGTAAGACAGCCGTTTTCAGGCCGCTAAAGCTGGAATCATAGGGATGATAGCCGCCCCCAGGTAGGGAAATGCGACCCTCTGGGAGAGGGAAGGCTTGGGGGTTCCCACTGGCTGCAAGGCGATCGATAACCGGGCCGCCTGGATAACCGAGGTTGAGTAAACGAGCCACCTTATCAAAGGCTTCTCCCGCCGCATCATCGCGGGTTTGACCCAAAGTTTCATACTGACCACAACCGATGACCCGAATTAAACTGGTGTGGCCCCCAGAAACTAATAAACAGAGAAATGGTGGTTTTAAATCCGGTTCACTGAGGTAGGACGCATAAATGTGACCTTCTAGGTGATGGACTCCTAAAAATGGCTTCTGGTGAACCATCGCTAAACTTTTCGCCGCTGTGATTCCCACTAATAGCGCTCCCACTAACCCCGGAGCGCAGGTAGTAGCGATCGCATCAATATCAGTCCAGTCCTGATTAGCTGAACTTAGTGCTTCGGTAATTAGGGGGTTGACCATTTCCAAATGTTGCCGGGAGGCCACCTCTGGCACTACCCCCCCATAGGGGCGATGAATAGGGATTTGAGAAGCCACCACATTACTGCAAACTTTACGATTCTTTACAATTGCTACCCCTGTTTCGTCACAACTTGTTTCAATTGCTAAAACTGTTGCCATTGGCTGATAAATTTAATCATAAGATTGAGTTACATCTAGTAGCTTATCCCCAGAAAGAGATTAAATGGGTGTCAAGAGTCTGAATTCAAAGTAAGATGGCTCCTAAGCCCTTAATCCGTTGGGATTGTACAAAAAACTTATTGTTTTGTAACAAAAGGAAACAAATCTATGCGACGATTGTTGGCTCTAGTTCTCGCTCTCGGTCTTTGGTTCGGTGGTAGCGCAGCCGCCGAGGCTTATAACCTAACTCCCTGCTCCGATTCGGCTGCATTTCAGCAACGGGCCCAAACTTCTATCGCCCGCAGTGCTAACCCAGACCAAGCTAAAGCTCGGTTCGAGCGCTATTCCCAAGAACTCTGTGGCGAAGATGGCCTACCTCACCTGATTACAGATGGTAGCCTGTCCCACGCTGGCGATTTCTTAATCCCCAGTGTTCTATTCCTGTATATCGCCGGATGGATTGGTTGGGTAGGTCGTTCTTACCTCCAGTATGCTCAGAAAGATAAAAAGCCCACCGAAAAGGAAATCATTATCGAAGTTCCCAAAGCTGTGCAATTGATGCTGGGTGGATTTCTCTGGCCTCTGGCTGCTCTCAAAGAAATGACCACCGGGGAAATGTTTGCTAAGGATAATGAAATCACCGTTTCTCCTCGCTAAGAGATTCGCGGATGTAGCTCAAGCCTTTGGCGGTTTAGTTTAAGGGAATTTTTCCCAAATTGTATCGAATGTTTGGCATATCAATTAGGAGACTCAATTCATGCAGGACTTTTTGAAATATTTGTCTACTGTGCCAGTTTTGGCAGCGGTTTGGCTGTTAATTACTGCTGGTATTCTGATCGAATTTAATCGGTTTTTCCCCGACCTTCTGTTTCATCCCCTCTAGGGATTAGAACCGGAAAAATGGGCAGGTTGCCCTAAGTGGCGATCGCATCATTAACAAGAGATTGATATTTATAGGGGTGATGATAAATTGCCCCTATAATATTGTCCTGGTCTACCTGCTCCCTAGTGGGATTATTGACCATAATAAAAATCACTTATTTTTCTGATTCCGTATCGATGAAATCCTACACTGCTGCCGCGATCCAAATGACCAGTCTGCCTGATTTGCAGAAAAATTTGTCAGAAGCTCGCGATTTAATTGAACTAGCTATTCGTCAAGGCGCTGAATTAATTGGCTTACCCGAAAACTTCTCGTTTATGGGTGAGGAAGAAGATAAACTTATGCAGGGTTCAGAAATTGCCGAAGAAACCGAAAAATTTTTGAAAACTACCGCCCAACGTTTTCAGGTAACCCTTTTGGGTGGAGGGTTTCCCGTTCCCAAAGGAGAAGGTAAAGTCTGCAATACCGCCTTGTTAGTAGACCCCACAGGTCAGGAGTTAGCACGATATGAAAAAGTGCATCTTTTTGATGTCAATGTACCTGATGGAAATACTTACTGCGAGTCCGCCACAGTGAAAGCTGGGACCGATTTCCCACCTGTTTATAATTCCCCAGAATTGGGTCAGTTGGGTTTATCTGTATGTTATGACGTGCGGTTTCCAGAATTGTATCGGCATTTATCTAAACAGGGAGCCGAGGTGTTATTTGTTCCCGCCGCCTTTACCGCCTATACCGGGAAAGACCACTGGGAAGTTTTGCTAAAAGCTAGAGCGATCGAAAATACTTGTTATGTGATTGCTCCCGCCCAAACTGGTTGTCACTATGGCCGCCGCCACACCCACGGTCACGCCATGATTATTGATCCTTGGGGAATGATACTAGCTGATGGGGGAGATCAGCCAGGAGTCGCCTTAGCTGATATTGAACCCACCCGCCTCCAACAGGTCCGTCGCCAAATGCCATCCCTGAAACATCGGGTATTTTAGCACATCAGCCACTAAGGTGCGTCAGTTGCCGATTATTGATTGTTCACCAGTCGCTTAATACATTGCCCTCACCCTAAATCTGGATCCCAGAGAGGGAGAGGGACTTTGAGAGGTGATCAGATGATTTCTGAACAGGCTGTATTGATTGGCGAGGCGGGTTCTGACGCACTCCATGAGACTGGGTGATTGGGAAATAATTTGAGACTCGTAACCTATGTATAACTAATACAAAAGTTGATTTATCCTTTTTATAACTCTATGCGAACCCACTTTTCGCTACAGTAGACAGGAACGAGTTTTCACAAAATGGATGGTTCTATCAGCTTTGGGGATAATCTCCCCATTTTCCATGTTTTCATCTTTAGGAGTTGATCCCGTGCCACTGTTGGCAAACACCATCGAGGGAATTAGCGAAGCTCCCGAGGCTGATGGGAATATGGTGTTATTGGCGGTACTACTCAGCCTAATTGCCATTTATACAGCCAGTAAAGTTGGTGGCGAGTTCTTCAACTGGTTAGGATTTCCCCCAGTTTTAGGAGAATTAGTCGGCGGGGTAGTCATTGGTATTTCAGCACTGCACTTAGTCGTATTTCCTGAAGGTGGTGTCGGCGCTTCTGACTCCGTGATCATGCAAATACTGTCATCGACAGCAGGGTTAGATATCAGTGCTGCTGGAGCCACCTTTGAGGCTCAAAGTGAGGTGATCTCAGTTCTCGCTGAAATTGGTGTGATCGTCCTACTATTTGAAATTGGCTTAGAATCCAATATTCGTGAACTGCTGGAAGTAGGGGTTCAATCCCTAGTGGTGGCAATTGTGGGGGTCGTGGCTCCATTTTTCGCCGGAACCATTGGCTTAATTCTCATCTTTAATGTTCCGCCTGTGGCTGCAATTTTCGCTGGTGCCGCTTTGACTGCTACCAGTATCGGGATTACCTCCCGTGTGTTAGCTGAAATTGGCCGCTTGTCTTCTAAGGAAGGTCAAATTATTCTCGGCGCGGCGGTCATGGATGACATCCTCGGAATTATTGTCCTAGCGGTGGTGGCTAGTTTAGCCAAAACCGGAGAAATCGATGTTACTAACATTATCTTCCTGATTATCAGTGCCACTGTGTTTCTGGTGGGTGCAATTTTATTGGGAAGGTTCTTTAATGATACTTTTGTGACTCTGGCTCAACAGTTCAAAACCCGTGGTCGGATTGTGATTCCGGCTTTTATTCTGGCGCTGTTGCTGTCCTATATCGCTGCCGCTATTGGTTTAGAGGCGATTTTGGGTGCTTTTGCTGCGGGGTTAGTCTTGGATGAAACTGACCCAGGAAAGGAACTCGAAGAACTTACTAGACCGATTTCTGATGTGCTGGTACCGATATTTTTTGTTACCGTTGGGGCGAAAACTAATTTAGAGGTTCTTAATCCTGCTGTTCCTGACAACCGCCAGGGACTCGTGATTGCTTCTTTTCTGATTGTTGTGGCAATTTTCGGAAAAGTTATCTCTGGGTTTAGCGTCTTTGGCGTGGAGAATATCAACCGATTGGCGATCGGGGTCGGTATGATTCCCCGGGGCGAGGTCGGTTTGGTATTTGCAGCCGTAGGCTCTGACAGTGGCGCTTTGTCGCCTTCTCTGGATGTCGCAATTATCTTGATGGTGATTCTGACTACTTTTGTGGCTCCGCCTTTGTTGCGGGTGGTGTTCCGTGATGATGAACCGACGGCTACGGAACCGGAAACTACTGCTTGAACTAAAATAGCGACCCACTCAGCCACGATAGAAACAGGTGGGGGTTCAATGGCCAAGATTGTGGCATGATCCTACCATGGGGTGTATGGGGGCAAAAGTTCCCGCCACACCCCACCCCCACCTCGCTGTCTTTGGGTGAGGGAGCATGATTTAATCTCAAATTAGGTTAACATTTTACGGCAATACGGTATAATACCAAGTATGGTGCGAGACCTT
>NZ_JBIMLI010000106.1:6747-18241 GCF_051859755.1 Limnospira sp. | reverse complement strand
GATGAGTATGTCGTCAAGGAAATTTGGCATGGTCTGGGGTTTGACCGTATACTCATTATTGAGTTGCGAATCTTTTGGGGTATTGTACCTTATTGTCCTAAGATATTAAGCAAATCTTGGATTAAATTCTTGCTCCCAGATCATACAAATTAGCCGACCAATCACTCAAATAGCCATCAGTCTGATGATGGAAATTCTGGAGGTAGTAACCAGGATAGCCCTCCGTATCAATTTCCCGCGCAAATTCCTGATATCGCTTCTGATTAGCACGTTCTTGCATTTGCAGCATATCCCACCATAACAGCGGATAGTAGCGCAATATATCTTCTATCGGCGTATCAAACAAAATCGAGGCGGGATAAACCCCCCTTTCCGCCTCCTCCCAATCCCTTTGATATATTTTCTCCAAAGAGTCCCGAATTTTGTTAATCACCTCTGGTTTCAGAGGTTGAGGTCTACGCTCTGGGGTCGGTGGTGCTACCATCTCCAGCACTTGATTGCTCAAAGTTTTATGAGCCAAACTTAAAACGCTCTTGCTGTACTGAAACGCCTGATAAGTTAGTTGAGTTAAGGGATCTGACATGACCAGTGAAAAATCTCTAAATGTTAAGAATTGTAATTGATTTTAACAATTTTATCGAATCGGGGGGGTTAAACAAAAAATCACCCCCCTCTGGGGGTGACTGGCTAAGTCTCAGAATAGAAGTTCTGAAGATTAGCAATCGTAGTAGAGAGAAAACTCAAACGGGTGAGGACGTAACCGCATGGGGTTAACCTCATTATCGAGTTTGTAGGAAATCCAGTTAGTAACAAAGTCTTCCGTAAACACCCCACAATCCGTCAGGAAGGCATGATCATTTTCCAGAGCTTCCAGAGCCAATTCCAAAGAACCAGGAGTTGAGGGAATCTTGCGGAGTTCTTCAGGAGTCAGATCATAGATATCCACATCCAGCGGTTCGCCGGGGTCAATTTCGTTCTTAATGCCATCAATACCCGCACAGAGCATAGCCGCAAAAGCGAGGTAGGGGTTAGCCGTAGCATCAGGACAGCGGAACTCAAAACGCTTGGCTTTGGGGCTATCACCAGCCAGAGGAATCCGAACCGAAGCCGAGCGGTTTCCTTGGGAATAAGCCAAGTTCACCGGAGCTTCAAAACCAGGAACCAGACGCTTATAGGAGTTAGTGGTTGGGTTAGTCAGAGCCAACAAAGCCGGCGCGTGTTTGAGAATACCACCGATATAGTGTAAAGCCATTTGGCTCAATCCAGCATAGCCATCTCCTGCAAACAAAGGCTGACCACCTTTCCAGAGTGACTGGTGAGTGTGCATACCAGAACCGTTATCGTTAAAAACTGGTTTAGGCATGAACGTGACAGTTTTGCCATACTTTTTAGCAACGTTCTTGATGACATATTTGTAAATCATCAAGTTATCAGCAGCTTCTACCAGGGTTCCGAACTTAATACCCAGTTCGTTTTGTCCGCCTGTGGCTACTTCATGGTGATGCTTTTCAATGGGAACCCCACACTGAGCCATCGTTAGCAGCATCTCAGTCCGCAAGTCTTGCATAGTATCTGTGGGGGATACAGGGAAGTAACCCTCTTTATAACGGGGTTTATAGCCTAAGTTACCTCCTGGTTCTTCCCGACCAGAATTCCAACGGCCCTCAATGGAGTCTAAAAAGTAGTAACCAGAGTGTTGATTTTGGTCAAAGCGGACATCATCAAACACAAAAAACTCAGCTTCTGGACCTAAAAAGGCTGTATCGGCAATACCTGTTTCCTTCAAATAGTCAATCGCCTTTTGAGCAATCACCCTCGGACAGCGACTATACCATTCCCCCGTCCGAGGCTCTTTGATGCTACAAATCACGCTCAGGGTCGGTTCCGCCATGAAGGGGTCAAACCAGGCTGTTGTCGGGTCTAGCACCATCATCATATCGGATTCGTTGATGGCTTTCCAACCCCGAATACTGGAACCGTCAAAAGCCACCCCATCGGTGAAGGAAGTTTCATCAATCTGATCGTAGTATACGGTCAAATGCTGCCAGGTTCCTGGCATGTCGATAAATTTCAGGTCGATAACTTTAATACCTTGGTCTTGAATCATACTCAAGACTTCTTGGGCTGTCGTGGGCATATATCTCTCCTTAGAATTTCCACTATTTGAGGAGCTTACCAGATTTTCTGACGAAGCACATCTGGTTGATCATAGTGACTTCAATTGATTAAGTTTTGTATTGAGTGCTACACTATGACGCAACCTGGATCAAAATAATTTAAAGATAAAGATATCATAGGGAGATCGACTTGATGCGGGACGCAGTAACGAGCCTGATTAAAAATTACGACATTACCGGGCGGTACTTAGACCGAGATGCCATTGATAGCTTAAAATCCTACTTTGTCACCGGAACCGCACGGGTTCAAGCGGCAGCAACTATCACGGCTAATGCAGCAGAGTTGGTTAAGCAAGCTGCTTCTCAATTGTTTGGCGACCTACCTGAGTTAATTCGTCCGGGTGGAAATGCTTATACAACCCGTCGCTATGCAGCCTGTCTGCGGGACATGGATTATTATCTGCGCTATGCAACTTATGCTTTGGTAGCAGGCGATACAGATGTTCTTGATGAGCGTGTGCTACAAGGCTTGCGCGAAACTTATAATTCTCTTGGGGTTCCCATTGGTCCAACTGTTGTTGGTATCGGTATCCTCAAAGACTTGGTGACTGAGAAGGTTCAAGCTGCGGGTATTGAAGTGGGCGCATATTTGGAACAGCCCTTTGACCATTTGATCGCTGAATTGAGCGAAACTGACGTTTAAGATCATTTTCCAGATGGGGAAAATTTAACATAAAAAGGGGCGACATTAATTATTATATGTTCGCCTCTTGTTTTTTCGGGGAAAATTTAACAGTGACCAAAAGACCAATTGCGATTGATTTATTTGCTGGGTGTGGGGGGATGTCTCTGGGTTTGGAGGCGGCGGGGTTTGATGTGGCTGTGGCGGTAGAGTTTGATGCTGTTCATTGTTTGGTACATCATTTTAACTTTCCCTACTGTCATACAATATGCAGAGATATATCAAAAGTTACAAGCGCCGAAATTCTGGAGCAATTACAATTAAAATATCAAGATACACAAGTTGACTTGATTGCGGGGGGGCCTCCCTGTCAGGGATTTTCCCATATAGGTAAACGTCAACTTGATGACCCGAGAAATTCCCTGGTTTTTGAATATCTCAGAATGATTGCGGAAATTCAGCCCAAATACTTTATTTTTGAAAATGTGCCGGGTATCGCTACTGGCAAACATAAACGGTTTTTAAATGAACTAATTACTGAATTTGAAGCTATTGGCTACCAGATCCAAAAGCCGATTAAAATTCTTGATGCTAGTGAATACGGGGCTCCTCAAAAACGAAAAAGACTAATATTAATCGGTAGTCGATTCGATGTGAAAATAGCTGAATATCCTGCCACAAATAAATCGGAAATGTTCACGGTTTATCAAGCAATATCTGACCTAGAAAAGATAGATAATTTTACTAATTATGACCCAGGAATTTCTCCGGCTTTCCTAGAATATGAAGGCGATCGCAAAAAATATTCCTTAGTCCCTAGTGATAGTTTTTCGCTCTGCCATAAACGTACTATTGAGCCGACTGTTTATGGTCATGTTGGCTCGGTTCACACTCCCCTGTCGATCGCCAGATTTGCTGAGACTCCACCAGGTACAGTTGAACCCAAAAGTAGATTTTTTAAACTCTCACCTACGGGATTATGTAATACTCTGAGAGCAGGTACTAATAGCGATAAAGGAGCTTATACAGCACCCCGACCTATTCACTACTCTATCCCTCGATGTATCACTATTAGGGAGGCGGCTAGACTTCATACTTTCCCGGATTGGTTTCAATTTCATCGCACTATATGGCATGGATTTCGGGAAATTGGAAATGCGGTGATTCCGATTCTGGCTAAACAGCTTGGCGGGTCGGTAATTGATGCCCTGGGGGTAGATGTCAATCAGTTAAAATCAACAACTTTGGCACAAGTGCCGGAAAGTTTGTTATCATATAATATCTCCCAAGCCTCTAGTTATTGGGGAATCCCTGACAATGTGATACCTAAGAGAAAACGATTAAGAGACAATAAAAATGGCAAAATATGATGATATAATCGCGCACGTTTTTCACAAAAATTACATCGGCGGAGCAATGCGGGTAATTTTTACGAGAGATGAGTTAGCTTTAGCTTGTAATGACCTGGGATTTGAGCGAATCAAAAATCTAGGTGACATACCCTATTCATTTAGATTCAGAAGAGAACTACCAGAGTCAATCACCAACACTGCACCACCAGATTCAGAATGGATAATTATTGGTTCAGGAGTAGGATTATATGAGTTTAGACTTGCATCACCAGCAAAAATTACCCCAACAAATAATAGACAAAGGGTGAAAATTCCAGATGCCACACCAGAGATTGTCAAGAAATACGCACCGGGAACTGATGAACAAGCACTGCTAACTAAGGTTAGATACAATAGGCTGGTTGATATTTTTTCTGGGCTAACCTGCTATTCAGTTCAAAATCATTTAAGAACTACTGTTGATAATATTGGACAGATTGAAATTGATGAAATTTACCTAGGTGTAAGCAAGAAAGGTGCTCATTATGTAATTCCATGTCAGGCAAAATCACCGGGTGACAAATTTGGAATAGTTCAGATTATGCAAGATATAGAATTTTGTAAAACCAGGTATCCTCATGCTTTATGTAAGCCTATCGCGCTACAATTTTTGTCTACCAATTCCTTGGCAATACTTGAATTAACTGTTGCTGAGTATGAGCATATCTTTCACTTGTATGTTGTGGATGAAAAGCATTATCAGCTGATCAGCAAAGATGAAATATATGAAGATGAAATAATTGATTATTGCCAACAAGAGTTAATCTAAGAAGTCTTGATGATATGAAACAACGTCTTGATACATTGCTAGTCGATCGCCATTTGTCAGACTCACGACAACAAGCCCAACGTTTGATTAGGGCGGGGGAGGTAATGGTCAATCGCCAAGTAGTTGATAAACCAGGTACAGAAGTAGATATTTCGGCGACTATAGATGTGAAAGCGCGATCGCCTTATGTATCTCGTGGCGGGGAAAAACTAGCGGAAGCGCTGGAGAAATTCGCGATCAATGTTACTGATAGAATCTGTATTGATGCTGGTATTTCCACGGGTGGATTTACGGACTGTCTGCTACAACGTGGGGCTAAACAGGTTTATGGTATTGACGTAGGTTACGGACAGGTAGATTGGCGACTTCGCAACGATCGCCGGGTGATTTTACGGGAACGCACCAACTTCCGCTATCTGACTCGGGAGCAATTATATCACCAAGAGGATTATACTAGAAACAGTTTTGCTGATTTGGGGGTGGTGGATGTATCTTTCATCTCCCTAACCAAGATTCTACCCGCCCTGTGGGAACTACTACAACCTCCACGAGAGGTGGTATTGTTGGTTAAACCTCAATTTGAGGTGGGGAAGGGTCGGGTTGGCAAAAAAGGGGTGGTGCGATCGCCACTTGATCAAGCCGAGGCAATTTTGGGGGTCGGGTCGAAGGCTGAAAGCATGGGATGGGAGTATCGGGGGTTAACAGCATCACCGATTCAGGGTCCGGCTGGTAACATTGAATATCTGTTATGGTTATCTGATCAAGGTGAAGCTATCCCCAGTTTAGATGCGATCGCCAAAATGACTGAATTCACTCAAATTCAATTCCAAAATGGTCAAGCAAAAAATTAAATTATCCCAACGTTCCCAACCACCGATTTCACCCATAAAGCGAGGCGCTAGATATCTGATCTGTGCTTTGGCTTATGTAACCTGCGGGGTGATTTTAGTAGCGATCGCTATTTCCATTAAAGTCATCGCCCTCCAGTTAGCCCATAGATTTGTGTATCCGATTTTTGTGTTTGGTGACTTATTAAGAGGGCTAGAAATTATTGAGTTATTAAATTTACTGGTTTTTGCCATACTGGGGATGGGATTGGGATTAGCAACCGGTTTGCTTCCCACCCGAGACAGTCGCCGAATCAGCACCATATTTTTAATTATTTTAGTGCCAGTTATTTTAGCCATTCCCCAATATATTAAATACGATCTATGGATTCAGGACATCTCCCAGCAAGACCAAATTAGCAACAGTCAAGCCATGACCATTGCTAACTCATTTTTAGAACGTCGCATTGGACATCAGGGAGTTTTGGGCTTTTATTTATATACAGGTCAATTTCCGATGATTCCCACCAGACAGTCACAAATGCAGGATTTAGATAGACTGGAAAAACAAGTTAACTCAAAATTTGTCAGAGTCAGCGGTATTCCCCCAACCATAGTTAATTGGTTAATGGGAATTTGCTTCTGGGGAATCAGATTATTTTATTTCTCGGTGGCGGCGATAACCGCTACGGCACATTTTCGGGAAGGTCTCAAAATTGTGGGGAGATAAAACCCATTGAGTTCCCGCAAGCCGGGGAAAATTAGCTATGATGATCATGGTGGTGGTTACAGTTGACTGAGATTTGGCTGAATTTACCTAAATTTGGGTGAATGCCTCAACCGGAATTGGGGAAAACTAAACTGTAGCAGAATTACAACCATGCAATCTAACGGTTATTTTATGGCTATTCCTAGTTACCTTATAATTCTGATTGTTGTCCTGGTCATTGTACCATCGGTGATAGCGGTTCTCCTGCGAATGGC
Organism: Limnospira sp.; assembly: GCF_051859755.1. Classification (NCBI taxonomy): domain Bacteria; kingdom Bacillati; phylum Cyanobacteriota; class Cyanophyceae; order Oscillatoriales; family Sirenicapillariaceae; genus Limnospira; species Limnospira sp. Next base: position 11,471 of record NZ_JBIMLI010000106.1, on the reverse strand, counting down.
GCTACACTATTATTTGATTGACCAAGGAAACCAAGTAATTAGACTCATTAACGGACAGCCTCTCAGGAAACCACCGAAAATAGTCAATTATTTAGAAACTCGACTAGCTGAAGCCAGCCAACAATTGGAACAAGTCAACACTCCAGCAATTATTGATCAGGTTTATAGTCAGCAGCGAGTTTTGTTGATTTCCTGCGAACAAATTGAACAATTGGGGCGCATTCTTCCCAATTTATTACTATCCTTTGGTTTACTGGGAACTTTTATTGGTATTACGATTAACTTATATTCCCTCAGTGAAACGGTCAGCACCACTAATGTCACTGACATTAGCAGTTTACTCCAGGATATTCAAACACCTTTACAGGGAATGGGAATTGCTTTTACTACCAGTTTAGCGGCGATTTTATTTAGCGCGCTTCTGGTGGTGATTAACTTCATGTTTAATACTAATCTGGCTAAGTATCGCTGGATGAGTGCTTTAGAAGACTATCTGGATAATATTTATCAACCTACTCTGAAAGGTCAAACGAAAACTGATAAAATTGTTCAAGAGATGGTGCAGGTATTTGACCAGTTTTTAATCCGTTTTGGTCAAGGTATCCAAACGTCTATCGAGACAGCATTTCGACAAAAGATTGATGAAATTTATGCAACTAACCTGAAAGCTAATCAACTGGCTGAACAGGTTTATAGTCGGTTAATTGATGCTTCAGTGACAGTGACGCAAAGTGCTAAGGATTTTCAAATTGCGGGCGATCGCTTTTTGGAAGTAGCGCGCGCTTTTGAACAAAGCGAGTTCCCCCAACAGCTTTCCAATGCTACTATCAACTTAGCCAATACTCAACGCAGTTTTTCCCAATCAGCTTCCGGGTTGGCTACCTCAGTACAATCGGTGGATTTAGCTGTTATTGAACTGCAAAACTACAGCAAACGCCTGATTAAATTTAGTGAACAAATCCAACAAACTAATCAAACGGCATTAAATTTATTAGAAACCCAGAATCAGAATCAACAATCATTTAATCATATCGTTGAACAGGTGCAAACTGCTTCCCAAGGGTTTCAATTGGCTGTAAATAACCTGGATAGCCTACAAAGGCGCATGGTGAATAAAACTGATAATCTGGAAGAAATTCAGGCGGAATTATCGAAGTTGGTAGTAGCTATGCAAACTTACAGCCAGGGAGTCAATACAGCAGTCGGCGGCGGAGTTGCTGCTAATTATCCAGGGAATTCGATTAATTCAATGGAGTTACAACCAGTAATTTCTGGGTTACAAGAATGTGTGAGTCATTTACAGGACACTAAAAATGAACTTTATCGACTCAGGCATACCATAGAAAAGCAATAATGTCAAGCATTAAAGCTGTAAATAATAAGATTTAAGAGGCAAAAAATATGCGTTATTCCCGTTCTAATCAGAAATCAGAAGAGTTTAACTTGTGGCCATCTTTTACGGATTTAATGGCTAATTCGTTTATGATTTTGAGCCTATTTCTGTTGTTAGCAATTATCAAGTCGATATTTATTCAAACGGTTTCTGATGCGACGGCTTCTCGTTCCGAACAATTAGAAGTACAAATGTCGGAATTACAAAGTAGACTACAACAGCAAACCACTCAGGTGACGGGACTGCAAGGAGAGGTAGCTAGGCTACAAACTGAACTGAGAAATAGAGGCGATCGCATTATGCAATTACAGGGAGAAGTGGAACGCCTCAAATCTCCACCAGTGATTGTATTGCGAGATTCATCATCACGAACATTTGACTCCGGTAGTGCGGCTATTTCGTTAGAATTAGGTGAGTTTATCGATAATAAATTAGTAGCACAAATTAAGGATTTTGCGGAAGATTATGAGGGATATGTGGTAGAAGTCATCGGTCATACTGACGGACAAGTTACAGGGGGCGGTTACAGCAACCTAGACCAAGTATTAGAAGAAGTTGCACGCAATAACCAAGCGGTTACTAGCCTAGTTCCTGGTTCTAATGCGGACTTAGGCTTAATGCGCGCTTTATCAGTTGTCCAAAGATTACAGGGAAATGAAGAATTGCAGTCATTAGGATTAACGTTTAAAGCATATTCGGCGGCGCAATTATATGAGGCTTCGGGAAATTATGCTTCTATTAACCGCACCTCTGACCCCAGTCGCCGCCGGATTGAAATTCGATTCACTCCCAAAGCTGTGGAACAATAATTTAAGGGTTAAAATGGGTTGTACAAGCCCAGACCTCAATTTTACAGTCTCCTTGACCACAGGCGACAATTGAACGCGCCTCAGCTTCGGCCCTATTTACAGCCCAAGCTGATCCAATATTAGAGCCATTAGTGGCGATCGCACCACAACCATTTTTAAACCATACCCGGATCTGACAATCAGCCTGTCCGCAGTATTCTAGGGCGTAACGTTGGGCTTGGGCGAGTGTGGGGTAGTCATGGGAGTAACCCCAGATAGCGGGGTTAGTGGTTGAAGTAGCGATCGCCCCGTAATGATCGCGATTTTGGGCAACAATAGCCCCAGTAGTGATACCTTCAAGCGCAATCAGAATTAACCCAGTCAGACTCAAACACTTAATCATCGGACTTGTACAGGTAGGAAAATAGTCATCACCTTCCCTTGCTGGGGTCGCTGTCGGACAACTAATTTCCCCCCAAGGGCTTGGAACAGATTTTTAGTGACATTTATATTTAAACTTAGACTACCGGTTTCTGGCTGCACCATCAAGACAGGTCCGATAGATTTTAGGGGAGACTTAGGCGCAACTGTAAAAGGGGAATGAGTTTGGGTGTGAGAATGGGACTCTAGCTGCAATTTCAACAACTGTCCGGCGAGTCTTACACCGACTTTAATATGGCTACCAGATGGTAGACTGCGGGTAAAGTTTTCGATCGCCCCGGTTAGCATTTGGTCTAATAAGGTCGGATCACTAACTACAGAGGGTAATTGTTTGGGTAAAATCACCTCTAGGGTATGATTCCGCTGGCTGGCTTGTTTTTGCCATCGTGGTAGTCCGTTTTGGAACACATCTCCTAAAGACATGGTGGTTAACTGCACTCCGGTATTGCTAGGAATTTCGCAAGAGGAGGGGGGATTTGGGGACATTTCCAATTCTACCGCCCGGAAAATCAGGTTAAAGCGATCGATTTGGATGCTACACTCGCGATCAATGGACTCTAAGCGTTTACGGACTACCTCTGGGTCGAAATTCGGACGCTTCAACAGTAGCCGAGTTAAGGTCAGAATTGTGGTTAAGGGGGTGCGAACTTCATGGGCGATCGCCTGTAATAATTCTGCCTGGGATTGTCTAATAGTGTAGTCTGTCCCGACTGATGACCCAACTGTTAATAGGTTTTCAGGTGATTGGGGAACAACTACGGTTTCGGAGGGGTTAGTTTTTGGCTGGGTTGGGCGATCGCATGGTAGGGCTGAGTTTTGCAGCAGCAAACGGCTAAACTGGGTCACAGTTTGATAATGGGGGGCGACTGGGGGAAATTGTGAGGCGATCGCATCTAGTTGAGTAATATAATGGTGATCGTGACTGGGGACGGTTGAGGACTGTTTAACCATGCGTTGGCGCAACAGCAACAGCGATCGCTTGACTAGATCTGGATCAAAAGAAAACAAAAACGCCGGATCGTTAGCAGGATTAACCCCTAACACCATCACTAGGCTAAATTCGGCGGTCAAGACTAAACAAAATCTCTCCCCCATAAGTGGATCGTCTCCAGATAAGGGAAAAGCTGACTGAAAGGGTAACTGATTAATTTTTTCTGCACAAACGGGAATATCCCCCTTGTGGGATGCGGGTAATAACCGAAATCCCCTTTCTCTTCCCCATACTGATCCTACAGACCCGAATTGCGATTCACAGGTCAAAATTAGGGTAGTGAAATCACTCGCTAGACGGGGATTCATTAATACCGGAGATGGACCAGAGATGACATAACCACGATGGGAATAAGGTGGGGGAATATCGCTGATCAGTTGATTGTCATTGGTTGATGAAATTCTCGGATATCTGGGGGGGGTCACTTCTAGGAATTGATTTAAGCTACGAATAGCCCCATACCAGTCGGCTTCGGCTTTCTGGCGGGAATAACGACTGCGATCGCCTATTAGGGCTTCACTAGCTAAAATTTCGCTTAAAGTTGCTACACTAAAATCACTCATAGCTTTCTCTCCATCGTTTCCGATTGATTAGCGCCATTCATATAATTACCCTGACTCTGGAAAATGAAATACTGAATATGGGTTAACTTATCCTATTTTCAGCATATCTGCTATTATGCTCCAGTAGATTCGTAGAACCGAACCCGTCACGCCGTAGAAACCGTTCGTTATCCTATTCCCCTCAGCCAGAACCTACCACTACACTGATTCACTCCACCAACAATTAAACTTATATCAATTTTGACTAAAATTTACCCGCCACGACGGATATTAGTAATTATCAGTATGATTCAATTTAAAAGTATGTTGAATTTGCGCGACAGCTAAGGGTAAGATGGCGGCGATCGCTTGCCAATTCTTACCCTACCGAAAAAACAGGTTTTCGGGATATTTATTTAATAGGTAATCGGTTCCCTGTTTTTACCCAAAAACCTGGTTAATTAATAGTGATTTGCAAATTTTACCCCTTATTAGAATCTTCTAAAATCGGCAGAATTTCATCAACAGGTAAGCCTAAAATTTCGGCGATCGCTTCCGAAGCATAACCC
>NZ_JBIMLI010000106.1:0-6650 GCF_051859755.1 Limnospira sp. | reverse complement strand
TTTCACTGGCTTATGGCGAGATTGGTGATCGGAAATTCATTGAACCCTGGCCAATGGGTTGATATGACTCTAATAATGTTATAGTAACACCTACTGATTCATCAATATTGTTATCTATTATGAACACTACCTTTGCAGATGTCAAAACTATAGTCCAGGATTTAATTACCCGCTATCGTCATCGGGTGGATTATTTAGCGATCCGAATTGAGGAATCAGAGGAAACTAATATTTTATTAAGGGGCGATCGCATTGAAACTTTGAGCGAGGGTTTGTCTTTAGGGGGACAGGTACGCGCTTGTTATCGAGGCGGTTGGGGTTTTGCTAGTTTTAATGATTTATCTAAGCTAGAAGACCGGATTCAAGAATCAATTATGGCGGCGCGATTAATTGGTACTGAAGAAACTATCCTCGCGCCAATTCCGATTATTGAAGATAGCTATATTTTACCGCTGACCGGTTCCGATCCTCGTCATATTCCCCTGTCGGACAAAAAGACATTATGCGATCGCTATGGAGAAATTCTCCGCAGTGTTGATGACAAAATCACCACCATTTCTGTTAGCTATAATGATAGCACTCAACGGATGCTCCTAGCTACCTCTGAGGGGACTTTACTAGAACAGGGTTGGGTAGATATGGAAATGCGTTTTGCCGCCACAGCGCGCCACGGAGAAACCGTCCAGACCGGACGAGAAACCACAGGTTCCAGAACAGCCTATGAAGACCTAACCCAACTTGAACATCAGGTTCGCAGCGCCGCCAAACGGGCTGTTAATTCTCTTAATTTACCTCCCGTCCGGGGCAATATTTACACTGTAGTTATTGACCCAATTTTGTCCGGTTTATTCGTTCATGAAGCCTTTGGGCATCTTTCAGAAGCAGATATGGCTTACGAAAATCCTGACCTCTTGGAAGTCATGACTTTAGGGCGAGAATTTGGGCCGAAAAACCTCCAAATTTTTGATGGTGCATCCCCAGCAGGACATCGGGGTAGTTATTTTTATGATGATGAAGGAACCCCCGCTACTAAAACTCAATTAATCCAAGATGGGCGATTAGTCGGACGGCTACACTCCCGCGAAACTGCTGGTAAATTAGGAGAAAATCCCACCGGAAATGCTCGTTGTTTAAATTACCATTATCCCCCTTTAGTACGGATGACTAACACTTGGATTGAACGGGGAAATACTCCCGTCGAGGATTTGTTTAGTGAGATTAAATTGGGGGTTTATGCACGGAATTGGTTGGGGGGAATGACTAACGGCGAAATGTTTACTTTTAGTGCTGGAGAAGCCTGTATGATTCGCAATGGAAAATTAGCGGAACCTGTCCGGGATGTTACCCTATCTGGTAATGTGTTTACCACTTTGGCAGATATTGAGGAAATTGGTGATGATTTCTATTGGGATGAGTCGGGAGGTTGTGGAAAAGGAGGTCAAAATGGGCTACCTGTAGGCTGCGGTGGTCCTAGTTTGCGTATCCGTAATGTGGTTGTGGGAGGAGAAGCATCATAAATTAATTAAAAGCCTCCTAAAAGTCACTACCAGCACCACCCCCACCACTACTACCCCCACCAAAACTCCCACCACTACTACTACCCCCACCAAAACTGCCACCACTACTACCGCTACTTCCACCACTACTGGAGGATGATGATAAGCTGGGAATTGTGTGGTCGGTTTTTGTATTGTAGTTGCAACATTCACATTGATAGGTAATCCGTAGGAGTCCTGTACTATATTGAGTGGGTGAGACGACGGTTTGTGATGTGCTGGTTACGGTTAATTCTTTACCAATAGGACATTCTGAATGGCTGGGCTTGTTAACGTAGGCTTTTAGATAGATAGTATCGCGACTCAGTGCGCCTACTTCAGGACTCCACCACGCCTCAAAACTAACATTTCCGAGTTTGGCGGCTACCTGTTCATGGTCTGTTAATAGGGGTTGGAGTTCTGCGGTTTCTAAGGGTTCTAGGAAAACTTGTGAATCAGTATTATAAACAGGACGGAATGAACGCTGATTTTTGTTTTTCTTAAAACGCCATTCAATGAGTTGAGAACTGATGGTAAAACAGCCAATCAAACTAATTAGAGATGTGATAATTATTCCCGATTTAATTATGCCAATCCATGATTCTTGATAGTATATTAACCACCCAAAGAAATGTATGGAAAAAATAACTACCATAGGTAATACCATAGTTATGGAAACAATAAATACCATAGTAGTTAATACCATACTGCCAATTGCTGAACCGATGGCCTGATTAATTGTGGTGGGCTGATTAATTGTGGTGGGCTGATTAATTGTGGTCATTGATACTAAGATAGTTTTATACGCTTTTTTATACGCTTTACCCACCAGGATTATAAACAATATAGCTATCAGAGCCACCCCTGAAAATGGAGCTAATTGTGGGGTTCGATACAACATCCATAATACGGGGATAGCAGTTAAGGCAAATAATACACAAAATATACCTAAGCGGACATAAGTATAAGCGCCAGTTTCACTGGGGTCAAATGTTGTAATCCGCTGATAGTCTCCAGGCTTAACCAAAATAGGTTTTTGGGCTTCACGGCTGGCTAAATTATAAAAAGTACATGATAATAAACCGGCTGAACCTGTCAAAAACCAAACTAAATTAGGGATATCTATAGGGGGTTGAAGGCTGGCATCAAAAACGTGGTATTCTACGGCTTGAATTAAGGCTTGAGTTCCGGCTAAAATGCCATCATTAAAATTATCATTTCTTAAATAAGGAACTACATGATTATCAATAATTCGCCCGACTCTCGCATCAGGTAAAACTCTCTCAATACCGTATCCGGTCTCAATTTCTACACGGCGATCGCCTACAGATGTTAAAAATAAAAGACCGTTATCTTGACCCTGTTTACCAATTCCCCAATGATTAAATAGTGCAGTGGTAAAGGCTTTAGGGGAAGGATAAGACCCGGTTTCAGGAACTGTCACCACAGCAATTTCGGTCCCGTTTTTTTCTTCGAGTTCAAAAATCATCTGATTTAATCGGTCTTCTGTTTCATTGCTGAGAACATTCGCCATATCTGTCACCCATCCCCCATATACTTCTTGAGGATTAGGAACTTCTGAGGGAGTGAGACTATAACTGACGGAAGGCTGTGATATCAGGATGATGCTAAAACAGAGAATTCCTAAGCACCATACTCCTAAAATGCGACCGTAGCGCTGGATACTGTTAATTTTCATAATTCCAGGTTAACTCATCAGCAAGTTATGTGATATTATAAGGACCTACAATCAGCAGAGGAGCAATTCTTTAAGAAAACTTAATTTTTGGGGAGAGGAAGATTGATGAATGATGCTGCTGATAGCAATATTCCCGAAAGACTCGCGCCAGAAGTGTTAGAAGTGGCTTCTCGGTTGTATCAGGAAGCTATTGATAGTTATTCGATCGCCGAACTCCAGGAAGCGGGTGCGGAGGTTTCTATTCCGCCAGAATTTATCGAAAAAGCGATCGCCGAAATTGAGAAACAGCGCCAACTAGAAGCGATCGCCCAACAAAAAGCCACCCAACTTAAATCTGGGTTAACATTAGGGGGGATAGTTTTCGCAGTAGTAACGGTATTATGGACTATTGTTACTTATAATTTAATTTCAGCCAGGTATCAGCAAACCCAAGCATCCTGGAGTCAAGTAGAAAACCAACTCCAGCGGCGGGCTGATTTAATTCCGAATTTATTAGCTGTAACTCAAGCGCAAGCACAACACGAACAGCAAATTATTAACCTGTTAATTGAATCGAGGGAACAGTTTTTACAAGCCAATTCTGCATCGGAAAAATTAGTAGCTAATGATGAAATGAATTTAGCTATTGGGCAATTTAATCAGTATGTAGTCAGCCAGCCCCAACTGGGTTATTCCCCGGCTTTTATCGGTCTTATGTATGAATTAGCTGGGACAGAAAACCGCATAGCTACTGAAAGACAAAGATATAACCAAACTGTCCAAGAATATAATCAATACCTCCAACGTTTTCCTAACTCTATAGTTGCTGCTATTTTTGGTTTTGAGGAAAAGCCATTTTTTCGCGCTGAAAATACCCAGGTTCCTAAGATTGAATAAAAGCAGAAAGTCAACCGCCATCTAGTCAAAATTAATCCTATAGGAGGTTGACAAAATCGGATATTTATGATAAAAAAGGGATTTTTAATCAACCCAATTTTTAGCCCTACTGATGGCGCGTGTCCACATAATAAAATGATCGCGCGCCTGTGCGGAGCCTCCTCCGGGTTCAAATATGCGATCGACTTGGCGGCGAGAAATCAAATCCTGGTAACTATCCCAAAAACCGATCGCCAAACCCGCACCAAAAGCTGCCCCTTGGGCGGTAGCATCCAAAATGGCGGGACGTTCGACAGGAATACCCAACAAATCGGCTTGAAACTGCATCAAAAAATTATTTCGGGAAGCGCCGCCATCAACCTTCAGCAGAGAAATAGAAGTTTGACAATCCTTATTCATAGCTTCCACGACCTCACCGACTTGATAAGCGATCGACTCCAAAACCGATCGCACCAAATGTTGTCGCTGTACACCGCCAGTAATACCCATAAAAGCACCCCTAGCACTCATATCCCAGTGAGGGGCTCCCAAACCGCTGAGGGCTGGCACAAAATAAACTCCATTAGTATCATGAACCTGGCGACACAATCCCTCAGTTTCCGCCGCCGAATCAATCAATTTAATTCCATCTCGCAGCCATTGAATACAAGCGCCGGTGGTAAACATAGCCCCCTCCAGGGCATAATTTGCCGAAATCGGGCGGTCTCCCTGCTGTTGAGTCCATGCCATAGTAGACAAAAGTTGATTATGCGATCGCGTCAAAATCTCCCCAGTCTGAGAAATCAAAAAACATCCCGTCCCATAGGTACATTTCAACATCCCCGGCTGGTCGCAACCGTGAGCAAATAAAGCAGCCTGCTGGTCTCCCAAAATAGCCGTAATCGGAATTTCCACCCCCAATAGATTCGGGTCAGTTTTACCAAAAAAGCCGATACTGGGTTTAATTTCCGGCATGATATGGCGAGGAATACCAAACAAATCTAGCAAAACCGGACCCCAATCACCCCGATCCAAATTCATTAACATAGTGCGGCTGGCGTTGCTGTGGTCTGTAGCGTGAACCTTTCCCCCCGTAAGTTTCCATAGCGCCCAGGTATCCACAGTTCCGGCTAAGACATTATCCAAATTAACATGGGGCTTTTCTCGTTTTACCCAGTCAAGTAACCAAGCCAATTTAGTTGCCGAAAAATAGGCATCAACCACCAATCCTGTGCGTTCTTGAATTTCCTCAGCCTTTCCTTGCTCGGCTAATTCTCGGCATTTAGCAGCCGTGCGGCGATCCTGCCAAACGATCGCATTATGAAGAGGCTCTCCCGTCGTCTTATCCCACAACATACAGGTTTCGCGCTGCACCGTCAAACCAATAGCTTGCACTTGGGTCGGAGAAATCCCCGTATCCCGAAATACCCGTTGCATCATCTCTGACGTATCTTCCCAAATCTGTTGCGGGTCATGTTCCAACCAACCAGGTTGAGGATAATGTTGTGTAAGTTCTTTATAAGCCTGACCTGCGATGGAACCTTCAGCATTAAACAAAATCGCCCGATTGCCTGTTGTGCCTAAATCCAGGGCTAAAATATATTGAGTATTTAATGTAGTCATGAGCATTTCTTTGAAAAAACTTACGAAACTAGCACGATCATTTGAAAGCCCCATTGCTTCAGCGCGGGGATGAAAAACAACGGCGACTTTAGTCGCCTTAGGCTAGATGTGCTAACATCACAGCATGATTGTACTTGAGTTTAAGGCAAAAACCAAACCGCTACCAGCTTTAGCCATAGACGAGGCTATTCGGACGGCTCAATTCATCCGTAACAAAGCCTTGCGCTATTGGATGGATAACCAAGGGGTTGGCAGGTACGACCTCAGCCGACTCTGTAAAGAGTTAGCTGAGGAATTTCCTTTTGCCAGAAAACTCAACTCGATGGCTCGTCAAGCGGCAGGAGAACGCGCTTGGAATGCAATTAGCCGGTTCTTTGAGAACTGTAGGAAAGGCATCAAGCCAGTAGGGTATCCTAAGTTTAAGAAACACTCTCGTTCAGTAGAGTACAAAACCTCTGGCTGGAAGCTACTTGAACCTAAGCGTATTAAGTTTACAGATGGTTTTGCTATCGGCGAGTTGCGCTTGATTGGTAGCTATGATTTAGCCCATTATGACGAATCACAAATTAAGCGGGTTCGGCTAGTCCGTCGGGCGGATGGGTACTATGTTCAGTTCTGCATCAAAGCAGATTGTCGAGTGCAGACAAAACCCAGTCAAAAAGCTATTGGGATAGATATGGGACTGCGATATTTCATAGCCACCAGTGATGGCAGTGTAATAGAGGCACCTCAGTTCTACAGAAAAGCTGAAAAGCAGCTTAATCGTGCGAATAGGCGGAAATCTCGAAAGTTTCGTAAAGGAGCAAAACCTCAGTCCCAGAACTATCACAAGGCTAGGAATCGGTATGCTCGCGAGCATTTGAGAGCATGATTTAATCTCAAATTAGGTTAACATTTTACGGCAATACGGTATAATACCAAGTATGGTGCGAGACCTT
>NZ_JBIMLI010000105.1:8142-18302 GCF_051859755.1 Limnospira sp. | reverse complement strand
CTAAAGTCCCCCTGTCGCGTTTCCTCCCCGGTCTAAAGACACGGGGCTTCCACGCTCCCAAGAGGTTTACGTGAATGCAGTGGCGATCGCGCCGGACGGCAAAACTGCCGTTTCCGCATCCTCTGATCGCACCCTGAAACTGTGGGATTTGGCAACGGGGGGAGTGTTAGCTACCTTCACCGGGGAGGCTCCGATGATTTCCTGTGCTGTAGCTGATGATGGGGTGACGGTGGTGGCGGGGGACTGGTTGGGGGGAGTAAATTTTCTGCGGTTGGAGGGGTTGAGAGATTGAAAAACCGGGTTTCTGGGATGTGGGTGGGGGGCCAGAAACCTGGTTGCTGGGACGATTTGAAAACCATGCTAGAAATCACCCTAAACTAGGACATCACCGCATAAATTCAATGCCCGTCGGGTTGATCATATCGGATAAATTGACCCCCCACATTTATTAAATCAAATGATGGATAATATACTGCTTGATGGCTTTGGGTAGTCTGTAGAGATTGTCTGGCTTTTCCAGCCAACAACGTCGCAGCAAAGATTGAATCGAATTGAGACAATCTGCGGGAGGCATTATCGCCATTTCTAGCAATCCTCCCAAGCTGATAGGTTCGCTCTCGCCGGCTAATAAAACCATCACTTGTTTTTCAGTTTCCGACAGGCGATCGTACTGTTGCCGTAAAATACACTTCACATCTTCCGGCAACAATAAAGTATCATTTTTCAAAATATCGGGGACAAACCCGCCCAACTCTTGAATCTGGCTGGCGAGACTTTTCACCCAGAACGGATTTCCATCATAGCAGTCAATCAGTGGGGAATTTTCATCAATTTCTGTCAATCCGTAATCTTGGAGAATCTTTCGAGTCGTGGCGATATCTAACCCGGTGAGTTGTAGCGTCCGCAGCGGGCTATTTTGCTTGGCACTGGGGGGGAGTTCAATGGAGGGTTCCCAACCGATGAGTAAAACGCAGCTTTGATGGGATAAGTTCTCAACTTGCTTAAAAAAGGATTGATAGTCTTGGCACTCGGCTTGATATTTGCCCGCCAACTCTCCCGAAACAAACAAATTGTGAAGGTCATCTAAAACTAGCAAACAGCGATATTGTTGTAAATAATGAATGACGAATAAAGGCTCTGAGGTGAGGTGGAAAGAGCGATCGGTTGGCGATTTTGAGAAAAACTTTAGCAGGCGATTTTGCCAGTCTGAAAAGGTGGGAGGCGACGCTAGGCTACACCAGAAAACGGACTCGAACTCATCTTTGATTTGCTGCACCAGTTGGGAGACTAAGGCGGTTTTGCCGATGCCACTCATGCCTGTGATTGCTATGAGGCGACAGCGTTCGTTTAGAATCCAATCACTCAGGGTTTCCAGTTCGAGGGTGCGATCGTAAAAAACACCCAAATCCGGCATCTCGCTTAACTATTGACTGCATACCTCTCGATTGGGTGGGTGTCGGTTTGGTATATCCGGCGGGTGTCTTCCCTCCCCACAAACGTTAATATTGCCAACTCCAACATAATCTTGTACAACATTTGAAAATAGGGAAAATTGAAACCGCTCCATTGCCGAGCGAAAATTGGATTTATTAACTTCTTCTCCCAACTCCTCCGAAAGGATATGCCACAACTGCGAACCCGCATTTCTGACGCTGCTTTCCGAGTAATCATACTCTTTGGCAATGCGTTGATAAGTCTCCCGTTCCAGCGTTCCTCTCAGTACCGCCTCCTGCAGATCGTCAAGGTGATGTCCGGTCTTCGCAAACACGATGCGATCGGCGAGATTTAACATTTCTTTAAGGTTCATAGCATAGGGGTGCTTGTACGGGACTTTGGTATTATACCACATTTTAGTACATTTTGGGATTTGTTTATACAAAACTAGATTTTATAACTCTGATACCCGTTAATACTTGAGGCAAAATAATATATATTTGAGGTTGACAAACACCGAAACCATCAAAGATAATAATAGACAGAGCATTTAGTTGATCAAGCCGAAAAATTTAGTTGGTTGTATCTTGGTTTTTGGCAAGCCATCAAAAAAAGAAACCGCAAAAAAATTAAGGAGAAAAAATGGATTTTACATTCAAAATTATTTTGTTAGTTACCGGTGTGTTCCTTTTTTTCGGCGGTGTCATGCCTGCTGGCGCTCTGGGCCAAAAAGGTCGTATTATTTGTATTCTGGTTGGTCTTGCATTAATAGCAGTATCTATTGGATATCCTAATCCTTAAATTGATTTTAGTTCACCTGAAGTATGGAGGGGTCAAACATGATGGGAATTTGACGGCAATATTCTACGTTTTTATCGGCATTATTGCACTCGGTATTGGTCTTTATTTGATAATTTCTCCCTTTGCATTTGTTATCGGATTATGCAAGCCTAGCATTGTACTTAATGACAAGAAGCCACAAACCAGAATGAGAGTCCTAAAGAGTTCCGGTATTACCAGCATTATTCTGGTTTTGGTTCTGAATGGATTATCTTCTGTTACGGCGGAAGAAAATGACAAGACTTATATGGCAAAATCTTCCACGTTTGTAGCAGCATCCACTTATAGGCCCGAACCTCAAAAATCGAAACCAGTAGCAAAACCGGTCCCCACAGAAACTTGGATAAATGTAAGGAATGATCGTGCAGTTAAAATTGCAGGCATTCAAATGCTCGATACCATTTTTCCTAGCAATTATTTTATGGAAAATGTAGAGTCAAAAGGCGGTCAACTGGCGGTTGTTGGGTTAGAAATGAAAAACACAGGAAACCAATCCGGTAGTATAACCTGGTCAAGCTATAAGCTGATTGATAGCCAAGGTCGGAAATATAACGAAATCAATGATTTTTCAGAAACCTTAAGTATCAATCAATGGCTGAAGGACAAAGGGATCGAACCGAGTAGTCAATTATTTCCAGGACAGGTTGTCCCAATTGTTAAAGTATTTCGTGTAGCTAGTGATGCTTCTGGTTTTAAATTAGAAGTTAATGGCAAGAGAATCGACATTAGGGAAGACGACTTATTCGCTATTTACTAGGTTAATATTGTCAGTCGTTTATACTCATAAACCGGGTGTCTTATATCTCTGTTTCATGAAAAACGAGATAGTATTTCAGAAACCCGGTTTCTTCTATTCTGTCGCCGGTCAAAAAAATGCGATCGCCAGCAGTTCATCACCCCGACCCCGACCCCTATAGCCTCAGACGATTGGCTGAGAATAGGTTTATGGAATTGTTCCCCCCCACTACTGGCCAATGGGAGTTAACAGACCGGGTATATCCGGGAAAAGTCAGCCAAGTGCTACCTTTCGGGAGGGGGAAAGAAACCGGGTTTCTTAACGTGATGTCGGTGAGGATGCCGAGATTTTCACAGAAACCCGGTTTCTCAGCCTGGGGGGGGGGAAAGAAACCGGGTGGCTCAGAGGGCCACTCATCGGCACAGTAGCACCATATCTTTGAGTGGTCAAAATGCGCTAGGATAGCGGGGAAAAACCATGCTTAATTGATTATGGATAACCCCGGTTGCATCACCAAGTCTAAATCATATTCTAGCGGTTATCGACCTGTTAACCTTCTCCGACGGTCGATGCTGGGTCTCCCTTGTGCGATCGCATTATTATTAACAGGAGTGACCGTAGCCTCTGCTGAGAGTCCCATAAATCGAGAAACTCAAATAGTCGCCCGCGCCACCCCTACTCAAAATCAGACCCCACGGGTTTTAAGGCGCGGTAGCCGAGGTCAGGAGGTAGCCGAATTACAGATTAGACTCCGAGAATTGGGATATTTTAATAACCCTAATTTAGGTAATTTTGGTCCGATCACTCAACAAGCAGTTCGACAATTTCAAAGCGATCGCGGATTAAGGCCAGATGGCATTGTCGGACAAGAAACTCGCCAGGCTTTAGCCCTAATTCCGCCCTCGCCAAAAACCCCAGAAGTCGCTACCACTCCCCCACCTCAACCCACAGCAACTCAGCCGCCGCCACCAGCCACCCCCCCAGCCGCCAAACCCCCAGCCGCCACCCCCCCAGCTATCAACATCAACTATGATTTACCAAAAGTCTTTCAGACAGCGATCGCCCTCTTAAAAAATCCCAGTTTTGTGGAAGCACCCCCCCGCGATCCATCGGGAAGAATGAGCCATGTTAAAACTATTACCGGTCCTATTGCACCCAAATCAATTGTGCATTCAGGGAAAGGCTTATTTTTTGCCCAAAATATGATGTATCGCCACACAATAACCGTCTATGACCGTAACTTTGATTTAATCAAGACTATTCCCGACAGCATCAAATTCTCAGATTTTGGCTTCTCGAAATTCACCGGAAATCATAGAGGTTCACCCGTAGAAGCCTCATTTTCTCCTGATGGAAAATACGCCTACGTTGCCAATTATAAAATGTATGGTTCCGGCTTTTCTCGCCCCGGAAATGATAGATGTTCTCCAGCCGGGAGACATGATGATAGTTTCATGTATAAAATCAATACCGAAACCCTGAGCATCGAACAAGTGATCCAAGTCGGACCCGTGCCGAAATTTAATACAGTTACTCCTGATGGTCG
Source organism: Limnospira sp. (assembly GCF_051859755.1). Classification (NCBI taxonomy): domain Bacteria; kingdom Bacillati; phylum Cyanobacteriota; class Cyanophyceae; order Oscillatoriales; family Sirenicapillariaceae; genus Limnospira; species Limnospira sp. The sequence continues at coordinate 13,746 of NZ_JBIMLI010000105.1, read as the reverse complement.
TTTCGTATTAGTTAGCAATTGGTGTGGTTGGGATTTAAGTATTGTTGACACCCAAATAGACCAGGAAATTCAACGGATAAAAATAGGTCGTTATCCGCGAGGAATTGCTGTTGATTCCAATTCCGAATTTGCTTATGTAGCCGTCATGGGTTCCACCCAAATCGCCAAAATTAACCTTAATGATTTTTCCCTGACCTGGCTTAATAATATCGGACGTTCCCCTCGACATTTGAATATAGATCCTCAAGGGAAATTCCTGTATACCACCCTTAATGGTGAGGGGACGGTGGCAAAAATCAACCTAGAAACGGGTAAAGTCATCCGCCGAATTAGGACAGGAAGCGCCCCCCGTAGTATGGCAATTTCTGATGATGGTCAATTTTTGTATGTGGTTAATTATCACTCTAATACCATGAGTAAAGTCCGCACAGAAGATATGAGAGTCATTCATACTGTCCGCACTAACCACCGACCCATTGGTGTGACTTACGACCCCCAAAAGCGACAGGTTTGGGTAGCTTGCTATTCTGGCAGTGTTATGGTATTCCAAGATTAATATAACATTCGGATTCAGTTAACTTACCCATGATTCACCTAGCTGTCTAGTTTTTCAGGGTAAGTTTTTATTAGTCGTTTGGTGGTGTCAGGAGATTATGAACAAACTTAATAAATTCCATTTGATGTTGATGCAAAAATCCGGCAAAACCCTAATTATAGCATCCATCTCTCTAGTGGTGTTAACCTTAACCGCGATTCGATTGGCGGTAGCTGACTCAGGTTCTGATATTTTCAAATTAGGCGATCGCATAGATTTTCTACAGCAGAAATTAAGCAATCATAACTCATTAGATAACTCTGAATCTCAGGAAACCATCGCTTTTTTACCCCCACAACCTGGTCAATTTGAAATTATTAAGACTATCAAAAGTGATGATTTAACCCCCAAGTCTGTTGTTTATGCAGACCCCGGAATGTTCTTTGTACAAAATATGATGTATGAACATTCAATTGCTGTTTATAATCGTCAATTTGAGCAGGTTAAAAAAATTGCTGATCATGTGAATTTGTATAAGTTTGGTCATCGAGATTTTACCGCCGAAAAATACAAAGGTTCTCCCGTAGAAGCAGCAGTTTCTCAAGATGGCAAATTTGCCTATATCTCCAATTATCGGATGTATGGTCCTGAGTTTAATAATCCCGGTCATGATACCTGTTTACCATCAGACCAATTCGACCCTAGTTTTATCTATCGGATTAATACCGAAAATTTAACCATTGACAACGCCATTAAAGTCGGTTCAGTTCCCAAGTTTATCGCCGTTTCTCCCAATGGTAAATATGTCTTAGTAACTAACTGGTGTTCAGGGGATGTTAGCGTTATTGATACTGACATCAATCAAGAAATACAAAGGATATTTGTAGGCAGATTTCCCCGGGGAATTGCCATCTCTCCGAATTCTGAAACTGCTTATATAGCCGTGATGGGAACTTCCGATATTGCCAAAATAGACCTACAGGACTACTCAGTAAATTGGATGCATAACGTAGGTTTATATCCTCGCCATCTGGTTTTAGATTCCACCGGAAAATATCTATATGTTACCCTGAATGGTGATGATCATGTAGCCAAAATTGACACAGAAACCGGGGAAATTATCAGGAAAATTTTTACAGGTGCAGCCCCTCGTAGTATGGTATTATCAGATGATGATCAATTCCTCTATGTGGTGAACTATTACTCCCACACCGTTAGTAAAGTGCAAGCTGAGGATATGGAAATTATTGATACCATCACCGTAGGCTTAAACCCCATAGGAATTACTTACGACCCGAAAACTCGACAGGTGTGGGTAGCTTGCTATACGGGGAGTTTGGTGGTCATTCAAGATTAACAGATAAAGATTTCGGGAATTGGCGGTTTATCTCTTGTAGTCATCAGGTGTTGTCAGCCAGGAGTGAACTATGGAGGTCCTGACCGTTATTCCCAAAATGGCGATCGCCCTTGGGGTGGCAACTGTTTCGATGATATCACAAATACAGTTTCGCGGGACAGTTTCATCCCCCACAGAAGTTGGGGCGGAATATATTGTCTTTCAAACTTACCCAAATAATCAAGTTAGGGGTTTAGTTTATATTTAAAACTCCGATATTGGTTCATGTTTTGAAGGAGTTTTTAATTCCCAGCAAAGCCAAATCCAACATATCACCTATACTTACCCAGTCATTGGAAACAACCATGATGATGGTTGGGAGACTCATGTATCAGATGAAGCCCTAAATTTAAGCACCTTTTCCCACTCCTTTAATTCCTCAGAAATTAATGAAAATGTGCAAGCATGGTTTAATGAATGCTTAGAGGTCATCTCAAATCCCCTTGAATAGTGATTGATGATTACTTTCTCTCTCCCGTCAGTTAAACCGCCGTTACCTCCGGCTAATTAGGAGACAATCAACTTTCTAGGTTGCCGCTGATATACCCTCCAAAAAAGAGTGAGATTTAATCATCAACCTCACTCTAATTTAGCTGTTAATTGTCCGAGTCAGTTTCCCTATATCTCAAGGGAAACTTAACTGATATTTTACACAGAGAAGGCATCTACTTCATCGATAATGTCATCGATAATGTCATCGATATCATCAATGTCATCGATGGTACTGATGCCAGAGAAGGCATTAATCTCATTGATGGCTTGGAAGTTATAAACATCCAAGAAGGTCACCTGATTAATAGACCGAACTCCAGCAAACTCAATCAAAGCAGCAGAGTTTTCTTCCAGGTAAATATCCATTGCCATTTGCGGATTAGCTTCTAGGAACTCCTCACTGTAGGGGTCAATTCCCGCCAGCAGACCAGCACCGAACATATACTCTAAGCGCTGAGTAAAGGTAACGTCCTCAAAGGATTCCACACCAAAGAACTCAGCCACCTCTTCTTGCACATCTTCCGACTCGAAATATTGCTCAAAGCTGTAGATATCGGAAGTTTCGTTACCTTGTTCCAGCAGTTGACCGGTCAAAGCATCGAACAGTTCCGAATTATCAATCTCACCATCGTCATCTTGATCAAAATCAGCGAGATTTTCAGCCAAGAAATCAGCATATTGAGTCAGCGCCCAATTGAGATCGATGGTCGGTGCCGTGCTGAAATTGCCTTGCAAACTAAACTCAAACAGTTGTTGAGAATTAATGCGGAAGACATTTTCAATGCGATAGTTCTGAAGAATTTGTTCGCTCGCTTGTTGGCGGAAGAATTCAATATCAACAAATGGGCTGATATCGATGCCAAGTTCCGAGGCAATTCCCAAGTCAAAACTTTGCAAAATTGACAGATCCAGGTTGAAAATTTCCTCAACCGGGATACCAAAGAAGTCAGCAAAGACTTGGGGATATTGAGTGGCGATCGCATCATAATCAATGGCCACAAAATTAAACCCTTGTTCCAAACCTACCGTATAGGCGTGTTCAAGAATTTGTGCGCGAGTCAGACTCTCAGCACTGATTCCAAAGGTAGACTGCAAGGAAGCAGCATATTTAGTGCGGTAGAACTCGAAGTCAATTTGGGTCGAAAGACCACCATAGACATAATCCAGCACCAAAGAGCTTTCCAGGGAGGCAACTGCGCTAACATCAATGTTATAGGCTCGCGCGATGTCAACGGCGAACTGTTGTCGCAGAAAATCAACTTCCACAAATTCCAGCGGGTTAATTCCCAATTGCCATCCTTGCTGGAAGGCAAAGTTAAACACCTGTTCAGCAGAAAGGGAACTAACATCAATCACACCAACATCATCACCATCAGCGGTAAAAACAGCTTCTGCTGTTCCGCGCAGCTTACTGCTAGCACTGCGACTTCCTTCTGACTCTACACTGGTTAGACGAACTCCAAATTCCTGACCCACAAACTGGTCTAGGCTCAATTCTTCGCCATCTGCAGTAATCACAAACACTGTGGATTGAATATCATCCCGACCAATACCAGGAGTTCCGATTTGCACACCAGCATCAAATTTCAGCGGTGAAATCGAGGTATTTCTTACCCGTTTCACATCACCACTAAAGTTAGAATTGGTGACATCATCCCCAGATACAGACAGGCTATCGAGAAGGCTACTATCTTCGATATTGAAGAACACACCGTTAATATCGGCGATGGGTTCCACACCGTCAACTGTGAATTGAATGCCTCCTTCCACTTCTTCTAATGTCACCGTTACCTGTGCTTCTGCTCCGGTGAAATTCGACAATTCAACCACTACAGAATTAGGAGCCTGACCTTCTGGAATAGCTGGCACGAGGAAGGCTTGATAGAAATCAGCCAAGGCTTCTGCATTAGCTTCGGCATATCCTTGCCAATCAAAGGCTAGTGTTTGCAGGGTTTCAATTCCGGTAATGGTTTGGAACTCACTGCTGTAGAAAATTTCGATGAGTTGCTGATGGCTGAGGGATTCGCCTTCGTTAAGCTCAATACCCAGAGAATCCAACAACTGTGTTTGTACTGCTGCTGTAAACTGGTTGAATTGAGCATTCAGGAAGTTGACGTTAATCAATGAGAAATCGGTGTTAAACCAGTCAAGAATGGTGCTATCTGGCAGTTCCTGGGATGCGATCGCACTCATGAAAGTCTGACGGAGATAGTCAAAGTTGACAAATCCCTGAATGCTGACTTGTCCACTGAACATGAACCCATGAACTTGTTCTAAGGTCAGCTCTGTGACATCATCCACCCCGAACTGTTGGATTAAGGTTTCTGCATTCGCCTCAATGAATGCCTCGTAGTTGATAGCAGATAGCTCTATAGTCTGCTCTGCTTCCATCAGCAAGGCTTGGAATTCTCGGTTGTAGACCAAATTGATGATTTGAGCATCATTAAGCTCTACAATGGCTTCTATGGACTCCTCAAGAGACAGGCTCTCATTAACCTGTTCAATGGTAATGGTTGTCTCGGTCAGAAGTTGCTCAACTTGATAGCGAATAAATCCGACATCAGCAGTTAAGAAGTTCTCCTCGAAGGCTGCCAAAATCTCAGCATCTGTCAAGGGTTCGATTTCACCGCGTAGGACATCCTCAACGGTAATCGGATTTTCTTCTGTGCTGAATAAATCAGCGATCGCTTGAGCTTGAGAGGCTCGCAGATAGCTGTAGTTAACTTCAGACTGTACCAGTTCAATCTCGACATCCTCACCTAGAACCTCTTGGAATTCAACGCTAAACGCCAAAGTCACGATGTCTTCAGTGGTTAACTCATCCACAGATTCATATTCAGTCTCCAAGATGGTATTGACATCTTCTAGGCTGAAAACAGAAGCCTGGAACAGTTCCTCAAGCTGATAGGTGACAAACTCGATATCGATTTCTTCGGTTTGGGTAACGGTCTCGACATCGACCATCAACTGCTCGATGTAAGCCAGAACGTCCTCGGCTGCAAACACTGGACCGTCGTCGGAATCATCATCCTGGTCGTCGTCTTGGGAATCATCATCAGACTCATCAACGATATCCTGGTCGTCGTCTTGGGAATCATCATCAGACTCATCAACGATATCCTGGTCGTCGTCTTGGGAATCATCATCAGACTCATCAACGATATCCTGGTCGTCGTCTTGG
>NZ_JBIMLI010000105.1:4566-8046 GCF_051859755.1 Limnospira sp. | reverse complement strand
TTGGGAATCATCATCAGACTCATCAACGATATCCTGGTCGTCGTCGAGATCGTCATCATCTTCGCCGCCGACAACAGTTTCCCCAAGAAATTCAGCGATCGCCTCAGCTTGAGTAGAGCTAAAGAATTCGATAATTTCTTCTTGAGTAAATTCTTTCGCCGCGAATTCTTCGGAAGACAAATCGAAGAACTCAGCCAATTCAGTAGAGAATCGAGAAACGACAAAACCGATACTCAGTTCTGTTTGAACCAGACTAATCTCTAGGGAGAATTCAGCTTGAAACTCAGTATTGAGACCGAGGTCAACAATTTGTTCATCTGTGAGGTCATCAAATTCCTCAACAGGTTCATCAAGGATGGAATTAATATCCTCAAGGGAGAACTGTTCATCATCGAGAGACCGTTGCAATTGATATTTAACGTAAGCAATATCAACCTCAACAGATAAACCCTCAACAGTAGTCACCGAGTTAGTGATAAACCACTCTTGAGCCAGTTCCAGAGTCACATCATCGGCATCAATTTCCAGTTCGCTGGCAATTTCTTCCGACTGAGCCAGTAGAAACTCATCAAGCTGTTCATCAGAAACCGTGAGGACTTCCTCACCAGTAACGGCGGCGATATCAACTTCCAAAGTATGAGCGATCGCCGATGCAAAGACAGTCCGCACATAGTCAATATTGAGAGTTTCTTGGAAAAGTTGAATTTCCACATCACCGATAATTTCTTGGAAATCGGCATCAAACACCAAGGTAATCAGATGGCGATCGCTCAACTCATCCAAACCCTCAATTTCCGTCCCCAAAATCTCATTTACCTGTTCCAGGGTCAGGGTTTCATCTAGCAGTAACCCTTCCAATTGATTCTGAACATAAGCAGTATCAACATTCAGGAAAGAGAAACTTTCCAACCATGCGTTAACCGCCAGATCGCTGGAAACAATAGCCGCGTTGAAGGTTTCCCGAATATAGTCAATATTAAGCGCACCTTCAATGCTGAATTGTTGAACACCGATATTCAGCGCAAAATCACGGATCTGAGTTACCGAAAGTTCATTGATGGAACTTACCCGGAAAAATTGTGCGATCGCAGTTTCCGCCGCCGAACCATGTTCTTCCAAGTACGCTTCAACATTAAACCAGTGTAGGGAACTGACACTAACCTCCTGTTCATAGAGATACTCTACAATTTGGAGTTTAGTAACTTCGCGGATGCTTTCCACCCCAAAAGTCGCTTCGACATCTCCAGTAAAAGTAAACCGGAAGTAGTCATAATCAACTATCCGAGACAAGCCACCATAAATGAAATCGAGAACCACATTAGTGCTGAGAGTTTCTACGTTTTCCACACCGTAGAATTCTATTAGCAAGCTGCTGTACTCTTCCCGCAGAATTTCCAGTGCTTCCTCATCTACCACTTCAGCCAGGCTCAGACCCTGCTCTAAAGCCTGACCAACCACAAAACGATAAATTTGCTGTTCACTGAGAACCGCTACATTTGTCACTCCATAAAAAGCTCTCAGTTGAGCCGCATATTCAGTCCTGACAACCTCAAGATTAAACGGAGTTAGGGTATTTTCAACATCAAAGCCTTCCGTAAATAGATAGAGGCGAACCTCATCATCAGTCAGAGTTTCCAGCGTCCGACCTAAAGACTGTGCCTGTTGTTCCAGTGCCGCTCGATATTTAATTTTAGCAAACCGGATGTTAATAGCAGGCGCTGCATCCCCAAACACAAATTGAACTACATTTTCCTCCGTAAAATCTTCGCCAAAAGTAGCCGTGAGAGCCTCCGAGAAAATAGTCTGGTAATAGTTGACATTAACCACATTAACCAGCTCATTAACCCGTCCCGAAACTCGGCTTTGATTGATGACGAACGAGTTAACTTGAGTATCGATCAGAAACCTGACATCCGAAACTCCGAAAAATGCTTGCAGTTCAGTCCCAAATAATCGGCGAATTTCAGCCAAGTTAATAGGAGTAGGATTAACACCCAAATTTGCTCCCGCACCCAACGTGAAAGAAATCACCTGTTCCGAACTTAAAGAATTAACCTGTTCTACCTCAATTTCGTAGAACTCAGCCAGTTGTTCAGCATATTGAGTCACCACATAGTTAACATCAACCTTAACATTAGCTTGAATGCTGTTGATGACCTGCTGATTAGACAGTTGTGTAGCGCTCTCAACATTGAAAAAGTCCTGAACTTCTTGCGATTGGCTTTGTTGCACGAAATCCAGATGTACAAACACAGAAGGATTAACGTTTTCTGGTAAGCCTTCCCGTTGAATAAATGCCAGCACTTCCTGCTGAGTAGCACCTTCTCCCAGAGCTGCAGTGATTCGTTCACCATAGATAGATTGCAGATAGCTAAAACCTAATTGAGCCGAGGTATTTAACCCTTCTTGCAAACCAATGGTATTTACAAAGGTAAATACTTGAGAGTTGGTGATTTCGGCAATTTCAACACCAAAAAATGCTTCTAAACGCTGGCGATGAACTGCTCGGAAGTAGTTGAGACTTACTAAGGTAGAAGGAGTGACTCGTTCTAAACCCTCGTCGGAACTGATAAACCGCACAATCTGAGCATTAGTCAGGTTAGCAATTTCTGTCCCAAAGTGGGATTCAATAGCTGTCACCGACTGCTGATTTGACAGTATGAAATTCAAATCAATCAGAACTGACGGACTCTGACCCTGTTCCAGACCAACTTCAACAATGTAACTGAACAGTTGAGCATTAGTAATATTCTCAATGGAAGTCCTAAAGAAGGCTTCTATTTGGCTGCTGTAGGTGGCTTGAAAGTGAGCAAAGTTTATATTCGGACTGGGGGAAAATCCACGCTCTAAGCCTTCCCCTTCTATGAAGTTGACAATTTGCAGGTAACTTAGCTCTTCAACAGAGCTTACGCTGTAAAATTCGGTTAATTGCTGACCAAAAGTCCTTACATAAAACTGGATATCGACAAAAGGAGATGGGTTAATCCCGGCTTCTAAAGCATTCTCATCTAGCCAATCTAAGAGTTCCCGAGTGGAAATCGTGGTAACATCTTGAACCCCGAAAGCTATTCGTAACTCAGCTTCATAGGTGGTCAGAATGTAATCTACATCCAGAACAACGTCTAATGGTAATTCGGGTTCTTCCGGTTCGGGTTCGGGTTCGGGTTCGGGTTCGGGTTCGGGTTCGGGTTCGGGTTCGGGTTCGGGTTCCGGTTCGGGTTCGGGTTCCGGTTCGGGTTCGGGTTCCGGTTCGGGTTCGGGTTCCGGTTCGGGTTCGGGTTCGGGTTGCTCTGCTATAGGAGGTATTACCGGTAATGGGGGTATCTGTGGAATCTCGGGTGCTGTAGCATCGATATCATCATCGACATCATCATCGACATCATCATCGATATCATCATCGACATCATCATCGACATCATCATCGACATCATCATCGACATCATCATCGACATCATCATCGACATCATCATCGACATCATC
>NZ_JBIMLI010000105.1:0-4468 GCF_051859755.1 Limnospira sp. | reverse complement strand
TCATCACTCTCAAGAATTAAAGCGAGATTACTTTCTATTTGAGCAAACAGTTCCGAGATATTGATTTCAGTTAAACTGCTGAGGCTGAGAGTTCTTAAAACCTGGGAAATCGAGAAGGAAAGACTAAACTCGCGCCGTTCAGAAATACCGAATCTTACCCAGTGGTCGATCGCATTAATTTCCCCACTTTCAACAAAGGGAACTAAATCGGGGTTGAGTTGCAGGTATTCGCTCACATCAAAGATATTGCTAAACTGCCGATTTTCAGACCGACCCCTGGTGATAAAATGACTAAAGGCACTAATTTGTATACCTAGGTTAGCTGATTCTTGCAGTAACTGACTAACGTCTGGGTTAAGTTGTAGGTAGGTATTGGCATCAAATACTCGGCTAAAACGGCGATTTTCAAATTGTCCAAAACCCAAAAAGTGAGCAAACTTACTAACTAAAGTTTCCTGGGTAATAGCAGCCAAGTCTGGATTCGCTTCTGCATAAAAACTGGCGCTAAAAAAGTCGCTAAATTCTCGAGCTTCATTCAGACCAAAATCTAAGAAGTGACTGAAGGCTTCTTCACGATTGATGACTAGGGAAAGGTCAGTGTTTTTCTCTAGGTATCGAGTCACACTGAAGAAAGCACTAAATTCGCGACCTTCAAATTTGCCAAATTCGCGAAAATGCTCCCGTGCATTAAACTGAAAACCCGCTGATTCTAATTCTAATTTAAACTGTGCGAGATCAGGGTTTTGAGCTAGATATACTTCCTCATCAAACAGTTGTTCAATAATAAAGTCCCGAAGATTTACTACTTCACTCAGGGGATTTACCGGGGTGGCTGTGGTAGTAACTTCTACCGCCGGGTCATCTACACTTTCTGTAGGCAATAAAAACGGAGTTTCTGCCTCTAAATCGTCGAAAATATCATCTATTTCCTCATCTTCTAGGAAGACTGTTGTAAAAAGTTCTTCGTCCATGCTAGAAAAATCCTCAATTGGAATAATTAACAATCAATGGTTTAGTTCAAATTTAACCCCTCTGTGATCTGGTAAATCACTTAGAGTTATCATCTGAGGCTCACAACAGCCTATAATGCTGTAACGGCATAATCGGGGATAATAACGTCCTCAATGTACCACTAAGCAGTCAGATGGGTTGTAGTCCAACTTCTGAGCAATGGGAACAGATGGCCTCCTGTTAATATACAGATAGTTCCAGAACGACAAGTTGACATGGTGTAATATACCATTAGATCAGTTTTATGTGATCTTGAGCTGGGGTGGGTCGCCAAGGAACTTGGCTGATCAGCAATCCGAGGGTTTCCGGTTTGTACCCCTCATTATAAGGGTATTGTTTAAGATATCCATGAAGTCTTGGTGAGAAAATTATTAATCTACAAAAGTGCGATCGCTTTACCATAGCACAACTCGCACAAAACCCGAAAAAAGGATTTTATGCGTAGGCAATTAGGGGCTAATTTGAGCTTGGACACACCCTTTAATTATCAAACTAAATTGGAAGTGGGATGAATTTTAGGTTAACCCCTAAACAATCTGAATCGAGCCAAACAGTTATAAACAAGACGATCGCTCCGGATCAATTGTTCCCCCAAAAATTGCAGATCATATCACCCACTGTCAAATTTGACTGGAGGAAGCGGGGGAAGTAGATAACCGATAACCCATCCCTCTCACTGTTTCAATGCGATCGCTTCCCAATTTTTTCCGCAGATACCCCACATAAACATCAACGATATTAGAGCCGGGGTCATAATCATAACCCCAAACTTGATCAAGTAACTGTTCTCGACTAAGTACCTGTTCCGGGTGACGCAGAAAAGTCTCCAATAGGAGAAATTCTTTAGCGGAAAGTTGGAGAGTGCGATCGGCCACCTGTACCTCACGAGTGTACAAATTCAAGCAGATATTAGCGGTGGAGAGAGTTTTATCATCATCAGCATTTTTAGAGGGTTGGTTGCGGAGTCTAGCGCGGACTCTAGCCAGCAATTCAGCGAAGCGAAAGGGTTTAGTCACATAATCATCAGCCCCCGCCTCCAGACCCGCCACCTTGTCGCTGAGGTCATCCCTAGCGGTGAGGATGATAATGGGTAAAGTTTCCCCCTGACCGCGCAATTCTTTTAAAATCTGGAAACCGTCGCGGTCAGGAAGTCCCAGGTCTAGGATCAGCAAATCAAAGTTATGGCTACACGCCTGCTCTAAAACATCTTGTCCACTATTAGCGATCGCAGTAGTAAAACCACTAGCCCGCAGTCCCTTTTCCAAAAAAGCAGCTATCCGGGGTTCATCTTCAGCAATTAAAATCCGGCTCATGGTACAAGGCCTTTAGTTAACTAACTAATACGGGCGACTGTTAAAATGTTGAGTAATGTAAATATGGGCAGCACCTAGCTTAATTGTGACATGACTCCTGCCGTTCTTATCCAAAATCTCCAAAAACGTTACGGCTCAGTAGAAGCCGTGAAAGACATTTCCTTAGAAATTCAGCCAGGGGAAATTTTTGGCTTGCTTGGTCCTAATGGCGCTGGTAAGACCACCACCCTGCGATCGCTGTGTACCTTAATCACTCCCGACGCTGGAAAATTAGCGGTTTCGGGAATTTCAGTTCTCGAGGAGCCGAAATTAGTGAGACAGCGCCTTGGCTATGTAGCCCAGGAAGTAGCCATTGATAAAGTTCTCACAGGTCGGGAACTGTTGCAACTACAAGCCTCCTTGTACCATATCCCCCGTCCTCGCATCAAAGATCGCATTGAAACTGTGTCCAATTTGCTAGGCTTGGGGGAATGGATTGATCAAAAAACCGGGACTTATTCTGGGGGTATTCGTAAGCGTTTAGATCTCGCTTCTGGACTTCTGCATCAACCTGATGTTTTGGTCCTTGATGAACCGACTGTCGGGTTAGATATTGAAAGTCGGGTGGTAGTGTGGGATTTCCTGCGACAATTGCGAGAACAAGGAATCACAGTGTTGATTACCAGCCATTATTTAGAGGAAATAGATGCTTTAGCCGATCGCGTCTCCATCATTGATAAAGGGGTAGTAATTGCCACCGGAACCCCCTCCGAATTGAAAGACAGAGTAGGAGGCGATCGCATTACCCTGAGAATTAGGGAGTTTTCCCCCTTATCAGAAGCCCAAGCCGCCAAAGCCCTATTAGAGCCGCTTCCCTGTGTCCAAGAGGTAATCATCAATCAGGCTCAGGGAAACTCTCTTAACCTCGTAGTTGCATCCCAAAATGATGCCCTATTTACCATTCAACAAGCCCTTAAAGATGCTGGCTTACCCACCTTTGGGATAGCACAATCTCGCCCTAGTTTAGATGATGTCTATTTAGCCGCGACAGGTCAAACCCTAATGGATGCAGAAATAGCCGCCGTCGCCACTCGCGACCCCAAAGCCGAGAAAAAACGCAATATGCGTTAACTTGTCTAAAATAACCTGTTAATGGAGACTTGCCAACCATGAGTAGTACCAGCATTAATCAGTTATCAACCGCTGAAATTAGACCCGAAAAAACCAATGATATCGCCGATTTTGTGCAGGAAACAGCGGCTTTAACCCGTCGTTTATTTATTCAATTAAAGCGACGACCATCAACCCTAATAGCCGGAGTAATTCAGCCATTAATGTGGTTGATTCTGTTCGGTGCATTATTCCAAAATGCCCCCCAGGGCTTATTTGGAGAAACTGATAATTATGGTCAGTTTTTGGGGGCGGGAGTGATTGTCTTTACCGCTTTTGCGGGGGCTTTAAATGCCGGATTACCGGTAATGTTTGACCGAGAATTTGGGTTCCTTAATCGGCTCCTAGTAGCGCCTTTGGCTTCCCGGTTTTCCATTGTTTTAGCCTCGGCGATTTATATTGTCACCCTCAGCTTTATTCAAACGGCGGCGATTGTCACTGTCGCCGCATTTATCGGGGCGGGATTGCCAGGAATTGCCGGATTAGCAGTAATTGCCCTGGTGGTGTTATTGTTGGTTTTGGGGGTAACGGGTTTAAGTTTAGGTCTGGCTTTTGCCCTCCCTGGTCACATTGAACTAATTGCGGTGATTTTTGTGACTAATTTACCGCTATTATTTGCTAGTACCGCCTTAGCGCCTCTGTCATTTATGCCTCGGTGGTTACAGGTGGTGGCTACCCTGAATCCATTAAGTTATGCGATCGAGCCAATTCGCTATCTTTATACCCATGAGAGTTGGTCTTTCGGTAGCGTGGTCATGGCGGCTCCTTTTGGTAATATAACTTTTGGGGTGGCTTTGGTGGTATTGTTGGCGTTTGCGATCGCCTCCTTATTAATCATTCAACCCCTGTTACGCCGTCGGTTTGCTTAATAGTCTGACCAATGCTTAAATTGCCATACCTCTTCTGTACAGGAGAGGTATGATTTAATCTCAAATTAGGTTAATATTTTAGGGCAATATGGTATAAGAAGCGAGAAGAGTTGAGGATAAACCTAT
>NZ_JBIMLI010000104.1:0-18440 GCF_051859755.1 Limnospira sp. | reverse complement strand
ATGTGGTATTTGCGATTATTGGGGATTTCGAGGATGGGAAGTTAAAAGAGGAGTTGCAGGGTATCCCTGGGGTGGACTATGTGTTTGTGGGGAATCAGCCCTTTGAGTCTATCCCGGATGTGGTGGCGGTGGGTGATATTTGTGTGCTGTTGCAGGATGCGGACTTTCGGGTGTCGCAGTTCCAAATTCCGGCGAAGTTGTCGGATGCTTTGGGAATGGGGTTGGTGGTGCTGTTGTCGGAAACGGCCGCGGTGGCTGATGTGATTGAGTCGGGGGCTGTGGTTCCGGTGGCTGAGGGGGATTTGCCTGCGGTTTTGGATAGGGTATTATCAGATGAGGCGGAATGTAATAAATTCCGGGTTCGCGGTCGGGAGTTATTGGCGGCGGAGTTTGGGTTTGGGGTGAATGGGTCTCGGTTAGCGGAGGTTATGGATGGGGTTCGCGCCGGGGTTGGGGTCCTCTCGGATGAGTTGAATTTGTTATTGGCGGGGTTCCCTGCTGTGGGGTCGGTTTGGCAACACTGGGGAGAGGGTGTGTTAGAAACTCGGAGATTGCGCCCGGTGGGTCAGGGAGTTTCTATTATTGTCCTCAGTTGGAATGGGGCGGGTTTGCTACGGCGGCTTCTGTCTAGTTTTTTTGCCACCAATACTTATTTTCCGGTTGAGTTCATTATTATTGACCACGGTTCGGAAGATAACACGGCTGAGGTGGTTCGTCAGCAGGCGATTAAGGGGGATGTTCGTTATATTAACCGAGGTGCTAATTTTTCGTTTTCCAATTCTTGTAATTATGGGGCGGGTTTGGCGAAGTATCCTTATTTGCTGTTTCTGAATAATGATATTGTTTTTAGTTCGGATGTGTTGCCTTTGGCGGTGAGTCGGTTGGGTGATGCGACCATTGGGGCGGTGGGGGTGCGTTTGGATGATGAGCCTTCGTCGTTACCGAAAGGGAAAAAACCGGGGGTACACCATACGGGTATTGAGTTTGTTTGGAACGAAAAGCGAGGTTATTTCCAGCCCGAACAAATTCGCCATGGGAGTCTGAAGGATTATTTGGCTGCTTCTCCAACTGAGGGTGATTTCTTTCCGGCGGTGACGGGGGCGTTTTTGTTGTGTCGGAAGGGTGATTGGGAAAGGGTCGGCGGCTTTTCTCTGGATTATGATTATGGTTTGGAGGATATTGATTTTTGTTTGCGTTTGGGGCGGGATTTACGGAAGAAGTGTTACTGCATTAATCAGGTGAGTTTGCAGCACCAAGAGGGGGCGACTCGCCAGAAGGGAAATCAGCAACAGCGTCGTCAGGTTAGGGAGAATAACCATCGGTTGTTTAAGGAAAGGTGGGATAATTATGTCCGAGACTTGATGGGTCAGCCATTGGTGAATCAACATACCTCGGCAAATAATATTAAGTTGTATGCCAGTTCTGAAAACCCCAAAATAGCTGTTGTTCTTCATGCTTACTATCCAGAATTACTTCCTGAACTGTTTTCAAAATTAGACAATCTAAGTGATTATGATTTGTTTGTGACGATACCTGAAAATGTTGTTGATAGTGTTACTTCTGCATTAGATAAGTATACTAAAAATTATCAAGTTTCTATTGTCAAAAATATTGGATATGATATCCTGCCTTTTTTAGAGGTTATTTCTGAACTAGATACACTTGGATATAAGTATGTATGTAAAATTCATACCAAAAGAGATCATCCTGATTTTGGTTCGTTATGGCGTGAATGTCTTTTGGATGCGGTATTAGGAGACAAAAATATAACGGAGCAGATTATTACAGCATTTGACAATAATCCATCATTGCAGATTGTCGGTCCGGCATTGCTTTATATGTCCATGCTAGGTACAATTTACGATGGTCATGAAAAAATGAAGAAGATGATTCATGATTTCATGGAACCTCTTAACCTCATTGAGGATTGGGGATTTTTTGGTGGCTCCATGTTTTGGTCTAGAATAACTCCCCTGAAGTATATAGCCGATCAGATTTTACTGAAGCCAATTGATTGGCAAGCCTCAAAATCATGGTTAACAACGGGATTTTATTATCATATAGTTGAAAGGTTATTAGGTTTAGTATCATATATTAATGAAGGTCAAGTGGGTTTAGTTGACTATAAAATTATAGATACGGAAAATATAGTCAAGATACTTAGGATTAATCAAAATTTTGTTCCTGCACCACTACCAACAGAATATAGACTTAAAGCTTACAGATTAGCCAAAAATAATCTATTTGCTAAATATGCATTAATTTATAAATCTGGAATCTTTGATGCATTCTATTACTTGACTATAATGCCCCATCTTCTTAAAGATAAAATAGATTGTGTAGAACATTACTTGACATCAAATGCCAAAAGTTATCTGAGTCATCAGCATCAAAATGAAGAGATAACATTTTCTTTCTCCGGGAATCAACTTAACTATACCGCTAAACAATCCAAATCCATCAGCTTAGACTCTAATTTTGTTTCAGACCTTATGGGATGTCAACCATTTCCAAACAAAAATTTTCCCTCTCAACATGGTATAAAAGTGTCTATTCTTTGTCTAACCTATAACCACGAAAAGTATATTAGCCAGGCTTTAGAAGGGTTTGTGATGCAAAAAACAAATTTTAAATTCGAGGTAATTATTGGTGATGATTGTTCCACCGATAGAACTCCAGATATTATACAGGATTATGTAGACCGCTACCCAGACTTATTTGTTTTTGTAAGGAGAAATAAAAATTTAGGAGTTAGACAAAATTCTCTAGATTTGCGGAGAAGGGTCAGAGGACAATATGTAGCTTTGAATGAGGGCGATGATTACTGGACTGACCCTATGAAGCTACAAATTCAAGCTGACTATTTAGACTCACACCCTGAATGTGCAGTTTGTTTTCATCCGGTACTTGTCATAGATGAGGATGAACCTAAAAAACAGAAGGTATTTCCTTTGATTGATCAACATCTAGCTGGTATTAAATTTAGTGCTGAACATTTGTTACGAAGGAATTTTATTCAAACGAATTCTGTTATGTGTCGATGGCAGTTTCATGATTTAGAGGATGAAGGCTTTACTTCTCATCTTCAGCCTGGGGATTGGTACAATCGCCTCTTGCACGCACAATATGGACAAATACATATGCTTGAAAAGGTTATGTCAGTGTATCGTAAACATCCAGGAGGTATATGGTCTACAGCTAAAGATCACATCACTCGTATGAAAAAATGGGGAAACGAACATATACATTTTTTTAGAACTGTTAATCATAATTTGGTTCATAAATATCATTTTCATTTATTATTCTCTATGAAAAGTATGTTCATTGATCTAGCTAAAGAGTATTTTGAAAAATTGGACATATTTAATTTGTATGACCTTATAGACAAAAATAGAGATATTGCACCGATCGCCTTTTACTATCTCGATTGGCCTATTGATATAAATACAATTTTTAGTTCCCAAGACCTAATTGATGAATTCAGAAAAGTATTTACTATTTCCACGGTAATCACTTCATACAACCATGAAGAATACATCGAGCAATGCTTAGAATCGGTGGTATATCAAAAAGGCTTCTTTGCTCACGAGGTTATCATTGCAGATGATTTTTCCACAGATAAGACTACGGAAATTATTGACAAATATGCTAAGGCTTATCCAGATATTATCAGTGTTCTTCCTACAAGTAAAAATTTGGGGATGTTGCAAAATCTTCAAAGAGCTTTTACTGCTTGTAAAGGTAATTTTATTGCAATATGTGAAGGTGATGACTACTGGTTATCTCCTACTAAGCTGCATAAGCAACTCCTGTTTTTGCTTAAGAAGCCAGAACTGCCCATGTGTTTCAACTGGCTGTTGCTTTATAAGCAATCAGAGCAAACATTTAAACCTCATCCTCAACAAGAAAAGATTAATAGCGATAGGATAACCTTTGATCAGCTTCTTCCTGTGGATTTACCTGCCAACTTTTCCTGCTGTTTTTATCGACGTAAAGCCATCGAATCCATACCCAATTCTTATTATCAAGAAGCAAGAGCAGCCGATTGGTTGTTTAATCTTTGTATTGCTCATAAAGCAGACCTAGGGTTTATTAAAGAGCTACTCTCTGTCTATCGATTGAATGAAAAAGGTCAGTGGTCTGGACTTTCCTTAAAAGAACAAGCAGATAGAATGCAAAAAGGTTATCAGAGATTTATGGAGTATTTCGCGGATAGAAAGAAATATATCCAAAATTTTATTAGAGATGATTATGATCTTGTAAGTAACTACAAAACTCCTAGTTATTTGGAAGATTGCCAAGATAAAAATACCTTTTGTAATATAGATAAGCTCGAATCTATATATGGTGTTTTGCAGATAAGAGGTTGGTTCTTAAATATCAATTGCGATTCCTCAGAAAATGAAAATAAGTTTTTATTTATAATTGATGAAAATGGGAAAGTATGTTGGAGTGGGTTGCTTGATAATCAAAAGAGACAGGATGTTGAGTCAAACTATAGCACAAGGTTTCATAAAAAAGTGACTTTCAGAAATTGGTCTGGGTTTACAGGCATATTTAATCCTCAGTTGTCTGATGGTTTGTACCGTTTAGGTATCGGTAAGTATTCTGATGGGCGACTTATCTATAAGACAATAAGTAAGCTCTTTGAAGTAACTAAGGGTAGGTTGACAATTAATTAAGTTTGTGTTCTAATGTATGTAGACTAGAAAATCAAGATTACAAAGGAGAATATAAGAAATGAGAAAATTTACAGCCCACAATATTCGACTTGATGATGGTAGTTTTACGAGGAAAGAAAAAGGTATCGATATGTCTCAACATCCTGTGATGTTGATATGCAAACGAGTTATTGAAGAACATTATCCAAATCAAACATATATAGGTAGGCGTATTGTCGATATAGGATGTCTTGAAGGGGGCTACACAGTTGAATTGGCTCGAATGGGATTAGATGCTGTGGGGATAGAGGTTAGACAAAGTAACTTTGACAATTGTATCTACGTTAAAAGTAAGGTTGATCTTTCTAACTTAACTTTTGTTCATGATGACGCTTGGAATATAGAAAAATATGGAAGGTTTGATATTGTGTTTTGTTGTGGTTTATTGTACCACATGGAAAATCCAAAACGATATTTGAATATTCTGTCAAAAATTTGTGATGAATTATTAGTAATTGATACTCACTTCTCCGTTGTTGAAACTAAAGAAAAATTCAACTTATCCGACTTAGAAATTCATGAAGGACTTAAAGGCAGATTTTTTCAAGAATATAGCGATCCAAACAAAACACAAAATGAAAATGCAAAATGGGCTGCTTGGGAGAACCATCGCTCTTTTTGGCCACTATATAATGATCTCATGGATGCAATTTCTGATGTAGGATTTAGCAAAGTATATGAAGTTGAATCACCTACCAGGGGAATTCATAATCAAAGAGCAACAATAATCGCTCTAAAAGATTAATCGATCTAATCGTATAAAATATGACTGATCCTGAAAGACCTATTTACGTTACCTCGCCTTATTTACCGCCTTTAGAGGAGTTTATTCCTTATCTTGAAGAAATATGGGACAGTAAAATTCTAACCAACAAAGGCCCGTTTCATCAGAAACTTGAACGGGCTTTGTGTGATTATCTGGGTGTTGAACACCTGGCTTTGTTTGCTAATGGGACTTTAGCCCTAGTCACCGCTCTGCAAGCTCTGCGTGTAGCTGGGGAGGTAATTACTACCCCTTATTCTTTTGTAGCAACTTCCCATTCTTTGCTGTGGAATGGTATCAAACCAGTATTTGTAGATATCGACCCCAATACCCTAAATCTTGACCCAACTAAAATTGAGTCGGCTATCACCCCACAAACCACAGCTATTTTACCCGTCCATTGTTATGGTAACCCCTGCGATGTGGATGCTATCCAAGCGATCGCCGACAATTATAATTTGAAGGTTATCTATGATGCAGCCCACGCCTTTGGTGTTCAGTGTCACTGTGGTAGCCTTCTCCAGCATGGTGATCTATCAGTGATGAGTTTCCACGCTACCAAGGTATTTAATACTTTTGAGGGGGGGGCTATCATTTGCAAAGATGCTAAGACTAAGCAGCATATCGACAATTTGAAGAATTTTGGCTTTGTTGGTGAAACTAAAGTGGTGGCAGCGGGAATTAATGCTAAGATGGATGAGATGCGATCAGCACTTGGGTTGTTGCAGCTTGGTTATATTGATGAAGCATTAGAACAACGGAAGGCGATCGATGAGACCTATCGAAGGTTGCTCAAGGATGTTAAAGGGATTCGGTGCATTGAAAATACCGGACAACTGGTGAGTAACTACGCATATTTCCCAATTTTGGTTGAATTGGACTACCCCTTGACTCGTGATGCTCTTTATGATCAACTACGACAACATAATATTTATGGACGCAGGTACTTTTATCCGCTCATCTCTGACTTTCCCATGTATCGAGGGTTGCCTTCGGCACAGCAGGATAATTTACCTGTAGCGAATCGAATAGCAAATCAGGTAATTTGCTTACCAATTTATCCAGAATTAACTATAGAAGAAGTTATGTTTATTGTATCAATCCTCTCTAACATTCACTTTTTCAAAGACTAAAACCCTTGCTAGTTAAGGGTTTTAGTGAAAAATGCAGTTTGGTATATGGTAGATCTGGCAATTTTTGACATCTCGATATTGATGTGCTAGAGTTCTGGCAAGGCTTAGTTATGGAGGGTTAAGCTTCCTAAGGTCTTAAGTATGCTAGGCAGCTAATCGTCGCCTAATCAATAGTTAAGAGGCAACAATGGTAATCATCGGAGCTAAAGGATTGGCAAAAGAACTGCTTGTCGCCCTGCAATGGGGTGGCGAGGCAGACGGTCTGTGTCTATTCGACAACGTAAACCAAGACACACCAGATATTCTTTATGGTCGTTTTAAAGTCATCAGGTCCTGGGAGAAACTCGAAGAGCATCTCAAATCAGAGTCACCTGATTTTGCCTTGGGTGTCAGCGGACCAAAGGCAAGGAAATTCTGTGCTGAAAAAGCTGCCTCACTTAGCGGGAAGCTGCGCTCTATTATTTCAAATCATGCACTCATCGGTGATTTTGGGGTTCGCATAGCTAATGGTGTTTGTATACTGTCGCACGCGACAATCACCGCAGACGTTGAAATTGGCGAGGGAACATTGATAAACAAAGCTGCAATAATCAGTCATGATGCAATTATCGGCAGTTACTGCGAAATATCCCCTGGCGCACGGATACTTGGCAGAACCAGGGTTGGTGACCGAACGGAGGTTGGAACCAACGCCGTGATTCTTCCTGATGTTGTGGTTGGCTGTGACTGTAGAATCGGAGCTGGCGCCGTAGTTACAAAAAATGTTCCTGATGGACATACAGTTGTCGGAATTCCTGCTCGAAAGCTACAAAAGGAACCCATATGAATAGAATGCTATTTCGATATAAATCGAGAATCCGAAATACAATTTACCACATAAAAGTGGCGAATTGGAAAACCATTTATCGTTACAATCGGATGTTGACAGGTCGCAAATATATGTTGCCATATTGGAAACTAATTTGCTGTAGCTGGCAGCATGGTGTCAGCTTCGAAAACTTCTATGAACTGCATTTCTATCAGAAAACAAAGCAAGAAAGAAAACAATATATTACAGCTTCATTACGGCACGAGCTTACTCGTCAAGTAAATGAAAATGATGAAGTTCATATCTTGAAAAATAAGGCTCATTTCGCAAATAAATTTCATGACCTCCTTGGCAGAAAAATTTACTTTTATTATGACTTAGAAAGCCATGAACGGAACTCCCCCCCCCCGAAGCTTGTTGTGAAAAACATATATGGGCAAGCAGGACAGGGAGTTTTTTTCCTAGAGTTATTTGATACATATGAACATTTGCTGTCATATATTGCCCGTAACTTTCCAAATACTGATGAATATATTTTCGAGGAATTTATCCTCCAGCATCGTAAGTTAAAAAATCTGAATCCTTCTAGTGTCAACACTTTAAGAATCGTGACGTTTTATGATGACAAAACGAATAGTGTCGATGTGTGGGGTTGTTATCTCCGGATGGGAGTTGATGCGAAAACAGACAATCTTGCTACAGGTGGAATTGCTGCAGCTGTGTCAGAAGATGGAACAGTTAAAACCCCCGCAGTAGCGAAAGATCCATTTCTGAATAGTTTTAGTTATCATCCGGTCACGAAAGAGCAAATCGTAGGATTTGAAGTGCCATTTTATAAAGAGGCAATAAACCTTGTCGTAGAAGCATCAAAAAGAGTCCCGCGCGTGAGAAGCATTGGATGGGATGTTGCTATCACGGATAATGGTCCATGTCTGATTGAAGGAAATGATAACTGGGGCATGACATTATTTCAGATCCCATGCGGGTATGGTTTGCGGTCATTGGCAAACAGGGTTTGCGACATGAAGATTGTATATGACTAAATGCCTCCTAACAAGGCGCTGCACCGGATGGCAATTCCGCTGCGCTCCATTGCTGCCGGTGAGCTTGGATCGTTAGACTGCCATTAGACTCCATCTGTAAAGAGCTAGATGGAATCTGACATTATCTTAATTGGGTCTTCTGGGTTTAGGCTGAAAGGAATTAAATCCTTTAATCATCAAAGCCATCTTAAATGATTTAAATAACACAGAATTGGAAACTTATATTTAATCACTAAATACGGCAGTTACCCCAATCAATTTTATTTGCTAAGATATGACCTTTTAATAGCTAATATGCTGGAAGAAGTTGAAAAAATTTTTGACTTTTGCAAAATTCCACTAGAAGAGCAAACAATAAATTTTATTCAAGCAAGCTGCCAAAACTACCAAGAAGATCCTTACTCTGTATTTCGGTATAGACCGATAGATGACTCATGGAAAAAAGAATTAAATCCTATCATTGTTAGGACTATACTAGATGATTTAAAGAATACAAAACTTTAGTGCTATATACGCTAACTTTACTACATAAATCATACAAGCTTCTCAACTTGCCGTATAAAGATTTACTCAAAATCTCCATTGTTATTTGGCATAGGAAAAATTTCTTAAGACTCAGAGGCTTTTGTTCAACCACGGAAACTGATATGCTATGGGTTCTTTACCTATAAAATGAAACATTTTCTTGTAATCATCGGGCTTGGATACATTAATAATTAGCAATTTTTCGGGACGATGACGAAAATAATCGCATACACTTTCGTTGTAATTTATATAGTGACTTATCAAGGTCTTTTTATCATATAAATTATCATCTGAAGATATATTGTAAGTTAATTTACGAATTTCATAAGGATACCCTTTCCATACATAATTGGCATTTTTCAAATCTTCTGCAGTCGGCACTCTAACTCCATCAGCCCAAAGTTTTGAGTGAAATCGAACCATTGATTCATACCAATCTTGAGCATTATTACGAATGCTGAGAATAAATTTTGCATTGGGAAAATGCTGATCCAAGGCTTGATAAGTATAAGGAAGAGAAAATGGAATGTCCTGAAAAGCATCAGCTGTATAAGCCAATTCAAAAATTGGCTGAAAATTTCTTAAAGCCCAGTCTTTAATTAAAAGCTCTCCTGCTCTTTGATTGCCCAGCTTAAATCCTAAATCTCTCAAAGCTTTTTCCAGAGAAGTTGTGCCTGTTTTGTTTCGGCCTATACAAAATATTTTTTCTGCCAACCTTTGGCTAACTGATGACTGTTTGGAAGTGCCATTTAAATCGTTATAATGTGGATTGAGATGACAAGCTTTTTGTAAATAATTAACAGAGGCATCTAAATCGCCTTGTCGCGCCAATGCTTTCCCTAAACTATAGCATAACTGAGCAGAGTTAGGATTTACTTTCAAACCTTGAGAATAACAAGTAACAGCCTGGTCTAAATTGCCCTGTTTAGCCAAGGTATCCCCTAAGCCATGATAAGCCCAAGCAAAATGGGGGTTAATCTCAATTACCTGATGATAAAGTGCGATCGCTTCATCCAACTTCCCAGAGCGTTTCAACTGATTAGCCTGCTTCAGTAACTCACCCGCACTCATTGCTTCACAACTCCTTATAAATAACTTCACAACCCACACCTACCCCTGACATAAAGTAGAATTATACCATATCACGATACTTACCGAACTTGACAAATTTCTATTGCTTTGGTACAATGGGGGGAGTTTAGGCGTTGTCTGTGCTTTAGTAGTCTGGAAAGTCAGCAAAATGGTCAGCGATTTTGATAGGGGTAATCAACTGCTGCAGAGCGGTAAGCTAGAAGAGGCTGTGGATGCTTTTCAAAAAGCGATCGCACTTCATCCCCATTTCCATTGGTCTCACTACAAGCTGGGAGAAGCTTTGGAAAAGTTGGGGCGTTTAGAAGAAGCTGTAGTCGCTTATAAAAACGCAATTAGCTGCAATCCCAAACTATATGGGGCTGACGAAAAATTAACCGGAGACAAAATTTATAAACTTTTAGTTGATTTTAATGGGTTTATTAACATAGCTGAATATAGTTCAACTGAACTCGAACCTCGTATAGTTACTAGAATCCAAGATCCTTATTCTGATTTAAAGTATTTGAGTATATATAGAGAACCTGGTTATCAACCATTTCATGTTCAAAAATCCTTAAAAGAACTTCAAAAATCAAAATTTGGTTTTGTTTTGTTCTGGGTCTGCCTGGATTCCGGCAGTTTTATACAATGGAATATTGATGTCAATGGAAATTATATTTCCCAAGAAAGAGTTCTGGAAAAAAGTGCTATTAAAGAATTGTTTCCCCATCTTCTTTGGGTGAATTTTCCGGGCTATAAAAAAATACTATTAAACCTAATAAAAGACGATATATTTAAAAATGAAGCTGATTCATTTTTGAGTATTGCTTTGAATATTCTTTCATCTCAGCAAAATATTGAGAATACTAATACTAATAGTATAAGAGATAATAGTATAAGAGATTTTTCTATAGTGGAATATTTTTGTAAACATCCTAATTTATATGCTTCAACCAATTATTTAAATTTAACGCTATACAATAGAATGACCGATGTTTTGGGCAGTGATTCTTTTTCCTCTATCGGTGATGCAGAGATATATCAAGAAATTAAGGAAAAAGGTGATTTAGTTTACTTTGAAAGTAATCAAAATCACATGAATCAAAATCAAATCTCTGATTTTCAAACAATAGAAAACTTATTGACTTCAGAAAGTTCAAGAGGCAGATTTTATCGAGAGTGTAATTGCCGTAATTATGCGAACAACATCAAGTATTCTGTGATCAGGCTATTGACTGGATATGCTTGGTGTAAATGTCCTTTTACAGGAAAAATTTTAAAGTCAAACAAAAGTATTTTAGTAACTGGAACAGTCTATATTGCTTATTATTTTGAGTCATTATATCCATTTTTTATGTTAAGTTATGGGGGGTGGTGCTCACAAATTAATGCAATTTATTTGCCTATGTCTAATGTTTGCATGCAATTACACTCACTTTGGCAATGGTCAGATTTAGAAATAATTATTAAACTATTAATAACTATTTTTAATAACAACCAAAATATGATTTCCTCTTACTTAAAAAACTCAGTTAAAAATAACTGTTTAATAATTGATTGTAAAAAAAATTTAGGTCACTATATTTGGCAGGATTTATCAGGTCTGGGTTTGTTGTTTGATGAGACTAATTTATATCAACATATTCAAAGTTGTTTGATTAATCCTGAGTCAAGATATAAAAAACATCAGTTTAATCCAGAAAATATATTTCCTGAACTTAAAAATTTTCATTGTATTTCAGGAGAAGGAAATAAGACAGAAATAACTCTGAGGCACAATTTATTTGTATTTAAAATAGAAGATATAATTATCTCTAAATTTATACCTAGCCGTATTCAGGGTATCTCTAGTAAAAATTTCGGAATATTAGACTTATTATCAGCAGAAAAACAGGCGGGATCAAAAATATTAATGATTAATCTAAGAAGTCATAACAAAATATGGGTTAATGCTGTAGAAGTTTTGTCAGAATTTTTTAATGATTTCAATAATAGCGAGGACTGCAAGCTACAAAAACTAATAGTTCTTTATGATGGATTTGAAGATATTAAACATCAGATTAATTTAATTAAGGAAAAGGTTTCAAATTCTCAGATAACTCATATTGACTGTACAGGATTGAGTTTAATTGAAACTTGTGCAGTTGTTGAAATGATAGATGGTTTTATTAATACTATAGGTTCTGGCTTAGTAATACCCACTTGGATATACAATAAACCTGGTATTGCACATGGTGATCCAGTCCACCTAAACCAAAAAAAATTGTGGAAGTATGTAGCTCCCAAAGGCTATAATTCTGATTCTGTAATTTGGTTAGAGAAAAGTGAGATAAATTGTCTCGAAGGGGACAAATTTTATGGTGATTATGAAATTAACAAGGAAGTAATTATCAAAAAAATATCAACTATTCTTAATCAAGATTAACATAATACCTGTTTTCATAGTGATGCTTATTATGCTAGTATTAAAAAAGTTCATTAGTAATCCTGAAAGAACAATATGAAAGAGCCGTTACAGTTAAACCATCATCTTCTAACTCAAAATGCTGAGTTGGC
Organism: Limnospira sp.; assembly: GCF_051859755.1. Lineage (NCBI taxonomy): Bacteria > Bacillati > Cyanobacteriota > Cyanophyceae > Oscillatoriales > Sirenicapillariaceae > Limnospira > Limnospira sp. The sequence goes on along the minus strand of NZ_JBIMLI010000104.1, from coordinate 5,820 downwards.
TAACTATATAACAAAAAACAACTTGTGGCAAACTAATGTTAATCAAAATTTATTAGCATCTACTACGGACTTGATGAATGATCTATGGGTGCCTGCTCACGCACTTAAACGGATTATTGAAAATGATATAATCTCACCCGATAATACATCTGGTGAAGGAGAAGTTATCAGTATTATAGACTTACCAGTAAAAGATTGGCATCTTCTCCGCCAGGATGTAAATGTTTCAGACAATACAGAGAAGACAATCAGTATATTTGTAAAACCAGTAGAAAACGAAGGTAGTAAAGACTTCACTATTTGGTCTTGGGGTGGAGTGCAAATAGCAGTCTTCAGTCGTCAAGATTGGAGTCTAATTTCAGGAATAGCCATTCACACGAATATAGAATTTTTCTCCCATGGCTGGGTGAGACTTTCAGCAACCTACAATGTAAATAATAAAAATATCTATTTTGGCACTTCTGAAGGCAAAAACTCTCAGTATCTTGGAGAAAATAAAAAGCAATTTTATCTTTATGACCCTCAACTTGAAAATCATGCTCCTGTAACAATTTATAAGCCCAATAAACCAAAAAAAAATCAACTTTTTCCGGCTCATTTTACTGGGAATCAAGTCTCAAAAGCACTAGACTTAATCCGAAATAAATATCCTGATAAAAAAGTAATAATTCTCTCGGATGGTTATGCTGATATATCACCTTTTACTTACTTTGATTGTAGTAAAGAGTCAGTAGAATCAATGGAGCAATATGATTTCAATAATACTGTGTTTGTCTATGCTTGTGATTCTGATGATATCGGGTTGCCATTTATTTCTAAGATAGTAGCTGCAAAAGGTTTATTTCGTCCTGTGGGAGTAGCTAATCCTTCTTTGTATATTAATTTGAATGATCAGGCACGGAGAATGCTTGAAGACGAATATATTGCACAATTGAATGAAGGATTTGCTAAATGGGATTTTGGCCCCCATGACTTCATCAACATTATCCAAGCAATTGATATTACTTCTGATTTACCTGGAGATTATGTAGAAATTGGATGCTACCGAGGTAGTAGTTCTCGAGTAGCCGTAAGATATATGCTTGAGAAAGGATTAAAGAGAAATTGCTATTTCTTTGATGTCTTTGACGGCTTTAATTATGAAGCAGCCAAAACAAGTGCAGATGTTGTTTGGGAAGGATCACATAAAACAGAAGGTATTGAGCAGGTAAAAGAAAGAATTTCTAAGTATCATAATCCTAAAAAATTACTTTCAATATTTATCGAGAAAAATAATATTATTGAGGATGAATTGCCAATCACTATTTCACAGATAGTTATTGCTAATGTTGATGTAGATTTGTATGAGGCTGTCAAAGCTTCTTTATTTAAAGTTTGTCATAAAATAGTCAGAGGAGGCATCATTATAGTGGAAGACCCCGGACATACACCTCTTTTAATTGGAGCGCGTCTAGCACTTAAAGAGTTTATGGAATCAGAAAGTGGTCGTCCATTTATGCCTATTTATATGCAGTCTGGTCAAACTTTCTTAATTAAGCTTAATTAACATAGGAATATCACGGTGCATTATTTAACTAATAATAAATCAATGGAGATTTTGTTTGATGAATTCCCAAATAGCTATAGTGATCACCTCTATTGCATTTGATCACAATAACGTTTTGCAAAAAATAGCTCAAGAAAGCCAAGCCAGAAAGCTTTATTTTACGGTTATTGGTGATGAAATTAGTCCTTCTGACTTTAATTTAGAAGGCTGTGATTTTTATAGTATTGCGCGACAAGAGGCATTAGACCTGAGTTTTCCTAAAATATGTCCTAAAAGACATTATGCTCGGAAAAACATTGGCTATCTTTTAGCCATACAGCAAGGTGCTGAAATTATCATAGAAACTGATGATGATAATTTCCCTTATGAGAGTTTTTGGGAAAAAAGAGAACGTTACCAGACAGTATCCAGTATTCCTAATCTAGGTTGGTGTAACGTTTACAAATATTTTACGGATGCTAATATTTGGCCTAGAGGGTTACCATTAGATGAGGTCAATTGTCAGTCACTTCCTGATTGGGATACACTTGAAATAACCCTAGCAAATTGTCCTATTCAGCAAGGACTGGCTAATGATAACCCTGATGTCGATGCCATTTATCGTCTGATTTTTCCTCTACCTCAATCGTTCAATAATCATCGGCGAATTGCATTAGCTTCTGGTTCTTGGTGTCCGTTTAACAGTCAAAATACAACTTGGTGGGCTGATGCTTATCCTCTCCTCTATTTACCTGCTTATTGTTCATTTCGGATGACTGATATCTGGCGAAGCTTTATTGCACAAAGAATCGCTTGGGAAAATGGATGGTCAGTTTTGTTTCATCAACCTACAGTCTATCAAGAGCGTAACGAACATAATCTGATGCGAGATTTTCAAGAAGAAATTCCCGGTTACATCCACAACAAAGCTATAGCTAAAACATTAGAAAACCTGAAATTAACCCCTGGTTTGCATAAGTTGTCAGAAAATTTACTTGTTTGTTATGAAGCTTTAGTTAGTATGGGCTTCATAGACAAGCAAGAACTTAACTTAGCACAAGCATGGTTAGATGATTTAAAGAAATTACAATCTAATCAATGATTTTTAGAATTTTCTCAAGCTCTCTATCCCCATTTCCCAGGATTTCAGTAATCCTGCTAGGGTAGTGGTAGGCCGGCTGTGACGTAATACGATCGCACCTTGCCACCTCCCCCTGCGGTGAAAGAATTTATCGAGGCCTCAACCGGAATTATATCACCCCTCAAAGCGATCGCCAACCGCCGACTCCCAGCCCACATCCCCCCTTACTCCCCCCATAACCCCCTATATTAGCAGAAGTGGCGATCGCCCCAGTCCTCAATCGGTATAACTCCCCTTCCGCCAAGGATGGGTGCGACCCTGCCAATTATACAGGCAAGATGCCCGGAAAACGAGCCATAATTGGTGAGCAAATCAAAGCCTCAATCACCCATCAAATGGCGATCGCCCACCATGCCAAACATTGCTTTGACCACGGTGAAATTTGAGTGATTTTATGGGGCGAAGCGAGAGTGAAAATCCGCCGCCAAACTTGGCAATGCCACCAGAATTTTGAGATTTTTTGGTCTCCTTACCTGGGGATGATAGAGCCGCCAAAAATGCCCGAGAAATCCCAAACAACTTGGCGAGTTGCCGAACCCCAATCGACCCTGATGATTTGCTGATGGCCGCGCGAGCCATGGTCAATAATTTAATATTGGTCACTCACAATACCAGAGAATTTGAGCCGGTATCGGAGTTGAGAAGAGAAGATGGGGAAGTGTAGCTCCCATACCGAGGGCCGCGATCGCATTACCTAGAGCGAGCGGCATTCGGTTTGCCGGAATAAAGCATTCGGTTATCCGTACTTGACAAGTGTAGTTGATTGTGGGTTGATTAAAATCCTTCGCCAGAATATCCTGATGATGGTATAATCCCTGGGTGAATCCAACCCGTCTATATAGACTTGATTCTGGGGAGTCAGGGATTTAGTGAGGGGTAATCAACTGCTGCCGAGCGGTAAGCTAGAAGAGGCGGTGGATGGTTTTCAAAAAGCGATCGCACTTCATCCCCATTTCCCTGGCTGGATTTAATCTCTTGTTTTTCTCTGTTCCTGTGGGTCAAGATTGTCTGGTTTGGAATGCTCATCGCATTTATGGTAAGATCCGCTTGCCAATGATGTTGGAAGGCTGGAAAACGGTGGACAGTTTCGGGTTTTCCGAGTCTTTGATAGTCAATAAGCCCCTGGGAGCTTTTTCTTATGAACAACCTGTTTTTGTGCTTCAGAATTTATAAAATTCCTGAATTTGTGACTGGCTATAAAAATGCCGGGTAAACTTGGAACTTAACATCTTGTCTAAATAGTCTTTGGGAAGCACCAGTTTTTCCTTAAATTCTTGAAATCGGTTACTATACCACTTCTGGGAACTCATATTTTGGTTTTCTAGTTGCCAGTTGGTGATACCTGTAAACATTCGGATAACCTCCTGTTTTTGGCTATCCATTAGTTCCGCTTGCATAATCAAAATATGGTAAGATTCATGTAAGTAGGTTTGCCATCCTAACATCGAAAAAGGCTGGCTGTAAATATCAAAATTTAAGCATTTATTGAATTCTATGTCAAACCAATGTAGGGGAAAGTTGGGGTTTAATGTGCAAAATTTATTAATCAGTTCTTCAATACTCAACTGTAGAATTTCTTCTTGGCTTAAATGGGGGTAATATGTATCGAGGTTTTGAAAAAAGCCACTAACATTGACAGCAATGGGATTTCTGACCATGGAAATAATTTTTAAGGGTTCTCCTAACCAGTTTTTGAACACAAAATAGCCATCCACACAATGCCCTTTGTGCATATTTTTTTGGAGATAAGTTTCATCTAAGAAATGAATATCATAGACTTGTGAAGTGTAGTTTTTTAAAGATGTAGAAATAGAAGTTGAACCCACTTTCCCCATGGTGTAAACCAAAAAACGCTGCTGTTGATTTTGAGTGGGTAATGGCGACGAATTATGATATTTTTTGATGATGGTATTTAATAATGATTTAGCGGGTTGGTGGTCTGGATGAGATTTTAATAACTGATGCAGGCATTGTATCGCCTGTTGAGAATTACCTATTTTCTGTAAGCAGCAGGCTTTTTGATAGTAAAACTCGCTTAAATCCGATCGCAACTTAATACATTGTTCCCAAATCTCTAAAGCCTTTTGGTGCTGTCCTTGCTGGCTTAAATCCATCGCTGTTTCGCGCATGGTTCTGATATATTTGCGACCCGTAAACCGCATTTTATCAATAACGGTTTCAGCTTCCATGTTGATGGTGATGGCGGTGGGGTGTTTCAGCGGAAAGCTAATTGATTGGGTAGGTAAATTGGCGATTTCATCAACTTCCCAGGTGGTATGGGCGGCATCTGCGCCAAAACCAACATTAGAAATTAAGTTCTGATTGGGAATGATACATAAACCTTGATTTACCAAACAAGTAAATGTCCAAGCCCATCCCCAGGAATTAAAACCATTGTAGGTTAAATCAAAGATTTCTGCCCAATATTCGGCGCGGTCTTGACTTCCCAATAAATCTCTTAACCAATGGCGATCGCACTTGGTTAGCCAAGACTTTAAATCCGGGTCAAATAACCGCCAAGCTCGCCGCCATGTCGCCCATCCCCAATAAAAGCTATACTGGGAAAAATAATAGCTGGAATTTGCCGATTGATAGCCGTGGGTATTTTCTCCGGTAATTTGGAAAATTTGGTGATCATGACGATAGCGGATTAATAACTCTTGGCAAAATTTAAAAAAGCTGATATCCGGGATACAGTCATCTTCTAAGATAATCGCTTCTTCCACTAAACTAAACACCCAATTGAGCCCACTGGCGACTCGCTGTTTACAACCTAAGTTAAAATCCGAGTAGTTGGTTAAAACTTGACAATCCCAATCAACCGTATCAATAATGGCGCGAGTTTGGGCGCATTTTTCGGCTTCTAAATCATTGCCGGGTTCGGGACCATCAGCAATCACCAGTAACTGCTGAGGTTTGACTTGGCGAATCACATCAAACACTTTTTGAGTGGTATCTGGTCGCCTAAAAATGAGTAAAACGACGGGGGTGGTGAAAGATTGAATTTCAGGCATTTATAAATGATGACAAGGTTTCTTTATGTGGCATGGGCTGCTCCGATATGATACAATCTTTTCAGCCGTAATCAAATTGGACTCAGTACCAGCCCCGTCCCAACAGATGAAAACTGACAAACTATTTTATCGCATTTTTC